>CAYJRI010000032.1:0-8662 GCA_964372435.1 Candidatus Woesearchaeota archaeon
GGTGTTTTAAATAATGAGGTTTGGCTCATGAAAACCTTTTTAGGAGATGTTCACCCTTTTTGCTCTAATGGGAAGCAAGATAGAGAAATAGGGGAAACCGACATTGATTGCGGTGGAAGCTGTGCTCTTTATGGAAAAACTTGCGCTGAAGGAAGAAACTGCTCTGCACCAACAGATTGTCAAAGCAGATACTGCAATGCAACCAAACAATGTGCTCGAGATCCATGTAGCAATGGAAAGCAAGATCAAGGAGAAGAAGGAATAGACTGCGGTGGGAACTGTGGGTCATGTCCTAAGGGTGATGACCTCCCAAGCGGAGCAAACCTGCTTCCTTTAAATTCAGAAAAAAATGAAACTCTCGATATCTTTACTGACAATAGAGATTGGTGGTTTACAAACATCTCGACCACAACAGAATCAGGTTGCCTTTCTGTTGTGCTCTCAAACTTTAGCTCTCTCTTACAAAACTTTGATCTCTCTGTCTATCAAGATGATAATATTGACAGCCCTCTATGCAATCCACGTACCAACAACCCCATAGAAGTGTGCCATGTAAATACAGTGTCTGGAAAATCATATTATAGCAAAGTAGAGGCCTTCTCAGGAAGCGGTCTATACTTTATCAAGAATAATTTCTCTATTAGACAAGCTCCAGGACCCATAGTCAATCTTCAAAGAAGAAGTCATGACTCAACGAGAATCTGCATTCAATGGGAAAAACCTCTGGTGAATGGATGTGATGTTCAATATAAAGTTACTGATAAGAACAAAGATACTATACTATCAACAAATACTCTTCCGAACTTTCTCAGTGAATACTGTAACTCCTCTTATCCATCAGGAACGAATATTACCTTTAATGTTGAAGCCTGCAACAATTTTGGCTGTTCTTCTCCAGAGAATATCACGATTCAAACTGACTCTGGCGGTTATTGTCCCTTAGCTTCTGGCGGTGTGTGCCCAGATCCAAAGCTAAACGTTAGTGTCTCTGAAACTAAAATTAATAATGTGTTAAATGTATTTGTTAAAGGAAGTGTAGAAAATCCGGCAGGAATGAGCAATACAAAGGTTAATGTATCTATCATTCCTATTCTAGAACAAAATCCAGTTAATATATTTACTTCTGCAACCCTAACACCTGATCCACAAAATAATAAACGCGCGAATTTTGAATATATCTGGACCCCTGATCCTGGAAACTATGATAAAAAATTTCTGGTCCGTGTGACAGCAGCTGATGGTAGCAAAACAGATATAAAAACGGCAACAATAAAACTAAGCCCCCTAAAAGACAAGAAGATTCTGATTGATCCAGGACATGGCTTATTTTACAATAGCACATTACAGGACTGGCAACATTCTCGCCCATGGTGTAAAAGAAATGACGCTACACAAACTGTCGAATGTAATTTAGATAATGGTAAAGAAAATCGAAACAAGACTCCTCCTCAAGGGTATGCTGAAGGTTTAGTTATTAATGAAGGCCTGAATACAGTAAGAATAGCGACAGTGTTAGAGGATCTTTTGAAAGCAGAAAATGCAACTGTAAATTCAACAAGAAATCTAGACCTTACTCTTCCGGCTGGAGCAGGAAGAAGTGATAGACTCCCATGGGAAGAAGGTGCTCATGCATACATTAACTATGGGCTGAAACAAAATATAAACGTAGACGCATTTGATGATTTTTATAAAGATGTCAATATTAGATACTTATATTCAAATGATATCGTAAAACCCGACTTTTTTGTTTCAATTCATACCAATGGTGGAAAGCATTCTGGTTCGCAGTTTGTTATTTGTGATACATGGAATCCAGTATATCAGACCTGGAATAAACCTTCTGAGATTAGATATATTGCTAACGATATTATGCAGCCAGCTGTAATGAGAACATTATGGTTTGAAGATGTAAATGGCTCTCATAATAAAGGTTTGTATCAAAATTGTGCGAATGTATTGGTAAGGACCAAAGCGCCTATAGCTTATATCGAAGTAGCTTACCATGATAACTATAATGATCACAGACTTCTTACGAATCAAGATTTTATAGATCGCGCAGCATTAGGCATCTTCACTGGAATCAAGGATTATTTTATCAAAACAGGCCAAGTGAAAGTACAAATCCTTACTCCATTCACAATAGCTTACTCTCCCTTCAGAGTCGTTGTAAGTGTAGCCGATGGCTTCGGTAATCCAACCAGCTTTCTCAATGACAGAAAAATAAATGAGAGCAATTTTGAAGCTTATCTCACCCTTCCGGGAAAAATTCCAACAGCAGAAGATAAACAAGAAATATTTTTTATGAGAGAAATTTCAACAGGATTTTATGAGTTTATTATTGATACTGATGCTCTACCGGGAGAAACTCTCGACCTTTATATCTCTCTTATTGATCCTCAACAACCTGAAGGCCAACAGCTTGGAGATGTTGCAGTTGCTCCAGAAGCAGTGTATGTTTCAGACCCGGAAGGAAAACCTGTGGTAAGTTTGATTTCGCCTCCCGAGAATACGAGAGTGAGTGGGAAAATAAGGTTTGTGTACAAAGTGAATGATGACGGAAGAGTTGAAAATTGTTCTCTTATTGTGAATGATGAAGTGAAAGTAACAACGTATCAAGTAGCAAAGGGCTTTGAGCAATTTTTTGAACAAAATCTTGGAGATGGAGAGTATACTTGGAAGGTGGAGTGTGTTGATAATTTGAATCTTGTTTCATCAAATCCTATATATAGACTGCATGTTAAAGCAGTTGTATGCGGGGATTATATCACTGCTCATACTATCTTGGGAGAGAATCTTATCTGCAATGGAGCTTCTGCAAAAAGAGAAGCTCTTACTATAGGCGCAGACAACATTGTTCTTGATTGTCAAGGGCATGCAATTATTGGAAATGGAGAAAGTTTTGGGATTAATGTTGTGGGGAAGAAAAATATTACGATAAAAAACTGTGTTGTAAATAATTTTTCAAATGGAATAATCAGCGGGGTTTTAGAGGAGAGTTTGTTAAAGGATAGTTTAATACTTAATAATGTATTCGAGGGTAATAGCTATGGACTACTAGTCTTTGGATATAATAATACTGTTATTTCTAATAATTTCCAAAAAAATTTCGATGGTATTGCTTTAGTTGGATCGCATAATACTATCAATTCAAATATTGTTCAAAACAATTATAACAAAGGTATAAGTCTTTACTCCTCTAACAATTCAATAATTTCTGATAATATCATCGAACAAAATACCTTTGGGTTGGATATTTGGGGCTCGAATAATACTATTATAAGCAACACCATTCAAGATAATGGACAAATCGGTATTGTTCTAGACGGTTCATCAAAAAATACTCTACGATCAAATATCCTTATGAACAACACCTTGGGCATACGTCTGGGGCTTGCTGGTTTTCCTGTTCTTGTGCCCTCAACAGAAAATCTTATTTTCAATAATTTCTTTAATAACACTATAAATGTTCAAGACGAATTAGGTCTTAATTTCTGGAACACCACAAAAGACTGCACCCAAAAGAATATTATTGGCGAGCCCTGCATCGGAGGCAACTTTTGGAGCGACTATAAAGGCATAGATACAGATGGAGATGGCCTTGGTGATACTGAGGTACCATATAATGGGAGTATCCAAAATGGAGGCGACTTCTTGCCGTTAGTCCATGTCCCAGAAAGAATCTTCTGTGGCAATATCCTTACCAAAGACACAACCCTCACTACAGATCTAACCTGCTCAGGAACAGCTCTAACAATTGGATCAGACAATATTATTCTTGATTGTCAAGACCATCTTCTAAAGGGAGTGAATCCTATCATTCCTTTACTCCGGGCTTCAGGATCAGGGATCAATTTAACAGGAAGAAAAAACATCACCATCAAAAACTGTACCATCAAAGGATTCTTTTATGGAATATACCTAGAAAGTATACAAAATGCTTTAATCACAAATAATCTGCTCTCAGACAATAACATTAGCATCAAGCTCAAAGGCAGCAATAATAATATCATCATTACTAATACCATCTTCAATAACACAATTGGCATCCATCTTGACCCCTCTTTCGACAATCTTCTTTACAGGAACAACTTTATCAACAATACTCAACAGGCATTTGATGATGGTAAAAATCAGTGGGCGCATCCCATTCTTGGCGGAAACTATTGGAGTGACTTTGACACTCCTGTAGAAGGTTGTAAAGATGTAAATAACAACAAAAAATGCGATTCTTCATATACCATTCCTGGTGGCGATAATAAAGATTCAACGCCCTTCACAGAAGTTTCTGGATGGATAGAGAGCATTTTCCTTCGTGGTGATTCAAATGCTGATGGTGATTTAGATATCTCTGACGCTATCAACACATTAAACTATCTCTTCTTAGGGACAGGAAGCGTCAGTTGCGAGGATGCAGCTGATATCAACGATGACGGAGATTTAGATCTCTCTGATGCAGTGTACACCCTCAATTTCCTTTTTACAGGAGGAGCAGACCCAAAACCACCCTACCCTGGCCTTGGTACAGACCCAACAGATGATGCACTAACATGCATCTCATACAACCCCCCAGCTGGCGACGGTGGAGGTTCTATAAAGACAGTGAAAGATACTCTTAACCAAACCAAGAGTAACAACACAATAAATAATAAAACCAAATCTTTCATTGTTAATTATCTCGAATCTATACCAAAAGGAACTCTTTCACTTACCACTTCACCTTCATTAGCATACATCTATCTTGATGGCTCCTACAAAGGATTAACACCAAGAAATATAACAAATATGACAGCAGGCAGTTACAATCTTAAATTAACAAAATCAGGATATCAAACTTCTACAACAACAATAAAGATAGAACCTGGAAAACTTACGAAACATTCTGTTGCACTTTTCCAGACAATTTCCTCTTCACCTACGCCCTCCCCAATCTCTTCTCCATCACCCAGTCCTTATTATTAGTACGACTCTTTTATAACTTTCTTTCTACCATCTTCCTCAACTTGTGAATCATTTCTCTAAAAAGAGGTTCATTTCGCTCAAGATATGAAAGTTCGATAAAAAAGCCTTCATAGGTAATTCTATTTCTTAGAATCCTAAGATCATCAAGAACAGATATTTCATGCATAGTGAATTCTGAATAATTTTTCCCAAGATAATCAATTAAATCCTTATGACTCAATGTCTTGTATCCATCAATAAGCAGAATTGCAGTAATCAACTCCTTGACTATCTCATAATAGTCTGCCACGATCAAAGCAGCCATCTTTTTTCTATCTTGGCCTTTGATCCTCTCTTCTATCAAGGAGGTCATTTTCACAATACTCCTCGCTTTTTCCTTATCCGGACTAATTTTTATCATGTCCATCTCAAAATACCTTGATATAGCCTTTAAGCACAATCCCATTTAAGATATTATTCTTGAGTTCATTGCTTAATCGTAAAAAATTTTCTTCAAAGAACAAGGATATCCTTCGGCGCAAGAGCTTTTCATACTTCTCAAGAGCAAGTTTTTTTTCTGGGGCTTGTATGAAGAGGTCGATGTCGCTTTCTTCAATATCTTCGCCTTTCGAAGCAGAGCCAAATAAAATAATCACATCAGGCATACATGTATCGAAGAGGTGCTGCAGAAAACTGCTTTGGTATATTCTCTGCAAGAGATCGCATTTTTTGTAAAGTCGAAACAATTCATAGTCTCGGTTAGCTCGAAAAGTTGGATAAATGCCCTTTTTTTCTTTTATAATGAATTTTTCTTTCACCAATGCTTTGAGATGAGCAATAACTGAAGGCTGTGCGAGTTTTGTTCGCCTTGAAATTTCCCTCATCTGAAAGTCCTTCCTCGGAAAATCGAAAAATACTTGCAATACCATATACCTGCTATAATTTTGTAGCATATGAAATAATATTATTGCAGGTGCTATATAAATGTTTCGATGCTCCGGAAGTCCAACCAAAAATGAAATTTCCCCCCCCATCTCTTCTCCTTCACCTAGTCCCTCATATGTCTAATTCTTCACCACCCACACATGCTTGACATTGGTGAATTCCCGTATACCCTCTTTGCTATAAATTCTCCCAATCCCAGAAAGCTTGCATCCACCCCAAGGGCAACCGGGTTTTGACATCCCATGTCTATTGATCTCCACAGTACCAGCCTCTATTTTCCGAGCAATCTCTTCTCCTTTTTTCAAATGAGAAGTCCAGATACTTGCAGTTAATCCATAGATAGAATCATTCGCTAACCTTACCATCTCCTCCTCATTCTCTACCCTCATAATCGGAGTAATCGGTCCAAAAGTCTCCTCTTGCATAATTTTCATGCCATGATTCACTCCAGTCATCACTCCAGGAACCATAAAGTATCCTTTCCTCTCAAGTTTTTCCCCACCATACATTAATGTTGCTCCTTTCTCAAGTGCATCTTGAACATGGAGAAGAACTTTCTCCATCTGGAACTTCACAGCAAAAGGCCCCATGTCAATCTCTTCCTGAAGAGGATCTCCAACAATAATTTTTTTTGTCTCCTCAACACAAAGATCAACAAATTCCTCATAAACAGAAGAATAACAGTACACTCTTTCAACACCAAAACACACCTGCCCTGTATACATCGTTGAACTTTTTACAATCTCTCTTGCTGCTTTCTCGAGGTCAGCATCCTCCAAGACAAGAGCAGGATCCTTACCGCCTAACTCGAGAATAATTTTATGTAATCTTTCAGCACTATTTCGCATCACTTCTTTCCCAGCGCGAATGCTTCCTGTAAGCGCAATCATATGAACATCACTTTCGACAAGATGCCTTCCTGTTTCTTTTCCCCCAACAATCATTTGAAAAGCTCTCTCTGGAAAATCCTCTTCTTTCAGCGAATCAAAAAGCTCATGCAGCCTTAAACCAGTAAAGCTTGTATACTCCGAGGGCTTCCAGATTACATTGTTCCCACACAAAAGCGGAGGAACAAGCATTGCCAGAGGCACAAATACAGGTGCATTCCACGGAGAAATCACCCCAACGACACCAAGAGGGGGAAAGGTAATCATATTTTTCTCACTAGCATCTTCAAAAAGAATCTCATCCTCTAAGAAACCAGGAATCTGTTTGCAATAAGCCTGAATCCTTTTTATAGCAAGATCAACCTCATGCCTCCCTGCTTTCAAAGGCTTCCCCATCTCCTCAGCCATGGTTCTCACAATAATCTCCTTCCTCTGTTCAAGCAGATGAGTCAATTTCATCACCCAATGAATTCTCTGGCTCATCTCAGTATTTCTCCATGTATGCTCAGTTCGAGCAGCTCTCACTATTCCTTGAAGTTCAGCATAAGGAGTTTCAGGCAACTCTCCGTATACTTCTTCTGTAGAAGGATTGATAGAAACCACTTTGGACATGTCTATAAAAAGAGAGAGAAGTATATAACTATTACTTCCTTATATGGAGTTATGTAACTACTTTTAAGAAGCAAAAGATTTAAATAGACAGCTATACAAGGAAAATCATGGCAAAATTAATTGACAAAACTCCCAAAGATCTTTTTGCTGAGGGATATAAGAGAATTGAACCAATACATTTAGATTTTGAGAAAGGTTATGCTGTCATAGGAGTTGATCTTGCCAATCAAAAACCTTGCGTATACATGCATGGCGAGGTTAGTCATGGTCCAGAGGTTTTTCTTGCAGAATTTCACAAAAGGTTTTATGCTGGAACTTTAAGTGCAGGAAGTTTCTATCCTGATAAAGATTTTAGAGGCGACTTATTAGCAAAAAAGAAAAGACTTCCTGTACCAGTGCTTGCCAGAAAGGCATTTCCAGTAACATATATAAAAAAGCGAACTGGTTTTTTGAAAAGGGATAATTTTAAGCTTCCTAATATCTTAAGAACGCCTGTATTTGAATCTCGCCTTAGAAAAGATTTGGGAGAGCTCGATCTTGAAAAAGCTTTCTATGCCCCTGAAAAAAGAATTCTTGTAGATGGAGAAGAAAGAAAGATTGGTTTTGAAGAATGGGAAATGAGAATGGATTATTTTTTAAATCGTTTTATGTCAGAGAATCAGAAAGAAAATATTGAAGCGCTTATTGCAGATAAGTGCATTTGTGAGTTAGATGATAAAGATATGATACAATTTAATCCAGGATTTAAATTGCAATTTAGGAGATAAGATGGACCAAAAACCAATTAATTGGGAAGCATGTGAAAGAAAACTTGCAGAGATTTACGCAGATGTTAAAGAACCTCTTATTGAGAAATTAAATGCAATTTACAGAGATGGCGATCTTCGAGTAGAGCTAGAAAGATTCCCTCCGCATATTAGTATTTCCTTCTGCAATGCTCAAGTAACAAAACAATTAGAATTCAATAAACATACCTCTGCTCTTGCCGATGAAATAGCTGCAATTGCAGACACACATCAATTAAGAGCTGAAAATGGTTATTATAGATCAACTAGGATTAAAATAGGAGATCGAAAAAAAGTAGTGAGAGAATTTGTTCGCGATTATCCTTACTCGTATGTGCTTAAACCCAATTATAGAGATTTTACTTTACAGGGCTGATAAGGAGCGTTCCCTTATATTTAACAAACCTAAAGATATTTAAATTTACGTTCGCATTTCTTATCATGAAAAAGAGGATAGGCGTTGTAGTATTATCTTGTCTCTTGTTGTTTCCTGTT
>CAYJRI010000033.1:0-8582 GCA_964372435.1 Candidatus Woesearchaeota archaeon
CTACAATGTAAGTATCTTTGATCAAGCTGGGAATTTTAATAGTACGGGGAATAGGCTCATTACTTTAGATACTGTAATTCCTTTGGTCACAATCAACCAACCTGCAAATGCTACTCTGAATAATACGCCTGTGGTGTTTAATGTTACTCTCAATGAAGATGGGAATGCTTGTAATTATACTTTGAATTCTGGGACTACGAATTTTAGTATGCAAAGAGCAGGGCCTAGGAATTATAATGCTACTAACTCTAGTATTGCAGACGGATCTTACACAGTAAGGTACTATTGCTGGGATATGGCGAATAATCTCAATAGCACTGCGAATAGGACTTTTAGCTTTGATGCTACTATTCCTGTTGTTACGATTAATCAGCCTGCGAATGCTACTCTCAATAACACTCCGGTGGTGTTTAATGTGACTCTGGCTGAGGATGGAAGTATCTGTAGGTATTCTTTGGATAATGGAGCGAGCAACTTTACGATGCAGAATAATGGGAATAGGAGTTTCAATGCTACGAATTATAGCATTGCAGATGGGAGCTATACTGTTCGTTACTATTGCAATGATACTGCTGGGAATCTGAATAGCACTGCGAATAGGACTTTTAGCTTTGATGCTCTCTTCCCTACTAACTTCAGCTTTGTAAGTCCTACTTTAGGAGATGGAACAAATACCACTTCTGCGAATTTGAGCTTTAATATCACCTTTACAGAGTTAAACCTAGGAGCTGCTTTGCTCCAGATAAGGAATGGATCTGTAACTTCCAATTACACTATGACATGTAATAGCCTTGGAGGGGGGAATTCTGCTTGTAATTACACGAATTCTTCTTTAGGAGATGGGAGATACAATTATACTGCCTGGGTGAATGATTCAGCTGGGAATCTCAATAGCTCTGCTCTTAGAACTGTATTAGTAGATACTGTTGTTCCTGTCGTGACGGTGAATCAGCCTGGAAATCAGACCTATACTAGCTTCCCTATTTCTTTCAATGTTACGCTGAATGAAGATGGGAGTGCATGTAACTATACCTTAGATTCTGGCTCGAATAATAAGACAATGCAAAAGAATGGAAACAGAGATTTCAATGCTACGAATGCTAGCATGGCTGATGGATCGTATACGGCAAGGTACTATTGCTGGGATATTGCGGGGAATTTGAATAGTAGTACTTCTCGGGTGTTTTCAGTGGATACCACAGCGCCTACCTCTACATTGATAAGTCCATTAAATAATACGATTACTAATAGTACATCTTTTAATTTTACATGTAATGGAAGTGATGCTAATGGATTGAGTGCAATCAAGCTGTTTATCTGGAATTCCTCTGGAGGAGAGTACTCTACCAATATTACGCCAAGAAACGGCACGAATAATGAGACGAATTTTACCTATACCATCACCACCAACGGCAACTACAGCTGGAACTGTGAGGTGAATGATACTTCGAATAATGTTGCGAGAGCAAGTAACAATAGAACCTTTGTGATTGATACGGTGGCTCCGACGAAGCCCACTTATATCTGTTCTCCTAACTCAACAACTCCAGGACAAGCTGTCAGCTGTATCTGCTCTAATTCTATAGAAAATTTGTCTGGATTCAATACTTCATATGGAACCAATGGCTACTCCTACACAGCTAGTCCAAATACTCAAACTACAGGAACTTTTACATTGTATTGTACGGTGCAGGATAATGCGGCGAATTTGAATTCTACTAACACTTCTTACACTATCAAAGATATCTCTGCAGCTGGTGGAGCTCCTGTAGGGGGCGGGGCTGGAGCTGGGATACCTCCAGAGGAGGAAAAAGAGATCATCTTGCTTCAGCTCATGCCAGGAGATGTGGAGCATATAGAAATTAATGCTTTCAGAGTAAAATATATTGAGATTGAAATCGAAAATCCTGCAAGAAATGTTAGAATCAAGCTGACAAAGCTTGCAGAACAGCCTGCCTCAATTAAGAAACGTGTTGATGATTTTGTTTATCAGTATATAGAAATTAAAACAAGAAATTTAAATGATGCCTTGAAGAATGCTATGATTCGATTTGAGATCGAGAAGGAGTGGTTGAAGCAAAATCAGTTTCAAAAGGAACAGGTTGTCGTTTATCGTTATCATACTGCGACACATGAGTGGCTTCCCCTCTTCGTGACGTTTGGAGGAGAAGATTCCTTGCATTATTATTTTGATGCTCGAATAACCCAGTTTAGTGTTTTTGCCATTGGCATGAAGAGAGTTCCTCAGGAGCAGGTGCTGTCAAGAGAACCTGTAGCAGAAGAGGGGGTTGAACCTCCAGAAGAAAAGACTGGAGAGCTGGCAATAACAGGACAAGTGGTAGCAGGGGGTATTCTTGAAAAACGCTTCCTCTTTGTTGTGGTTTTGGTTTTTATTGTCATTCTTCTTCTCGTTATCCTTTGGATTAAAAGAAAGAGGGCGCGACATTCAAAAGTTATTCTGTCGAGGGCTCATCAGAAGAAAATGGTACACCATCAGAAGAAAAAATTCTAGAGCTGTTTTGTGCTGGCATAGCTCTTACTGATCTCTTCTGACCAAAATTCTGGCAAGGAAAATGCGGTAAGGCCCTCGAATTCGTCATCAATAATGTACACATATTTCTTTTTCTCTTTTTCTTTTATTTGTTGAAATGCATGGTCTGCCTTTTTGAAAAGGTCTCCTATTGCCTTTCGTTCAAATTTTGACTGAAGGAGCGATGGTTCTTTAAAGAGGAGTGTGTCTGCAAGACGAAGAATGTTTAAGTCGAGCATGGCTGAGTTTTGAGTGATCATGATGAGTGTGAGATTTTTGTGGCGGGCAATGGCCATGAGTTTTCCAAGAAATTTATTAGATTTGCTCATTGCCTCTCGAGAAGAAAAGGCAAGGGCCCCCTCGTCAACAAGGACAAGAGAGTTATTCTTTATTTTTTCTATCGAATCTACTTGGGTGATCCACCAGGGGAGTTTTGCTTTTCCTAAATAGAACGCTTTTCTTTTTCCTGAGAGGAGCTCAAGAAGTTTGAATCCAAGGGCTGTTTTTCCTGAGCCTCTTTTCCCAATGATCAGCATGATCAGACTTGACCTCTTCAGTCGATCCTTGAATTCATCGAGTTTCCCTGCTATGGTATTCAGCAAAGTAAAATCTATTTCTTTTTCCTCTTTTTTTCTCAGGAAATCAAAGAGCCCCATATAAAAGAAGATATTTTAGTATTTAAATAATTATAGGGATCGGTATAGAGCTGCTCAGACAAGAAGGTTCTTGCTATAAAGCGATTAGCCGCGAAGCGAGGTAGACTGCAATAATGCTAAGAATTATCTAATATCCAAGATCAAACAAACAATTCTCTCCTCGAAGCTGTTATCAATTATTTCTTGAGTTTGGTTCTAGCGCGACTTTTTGGCTTAATGATCAATATACTATTTCACCTGCGTAGGTACTGATATTAAGAAAAGATTTATTAACTTAGAATTTCTCTTTTTTCTGGAAAGAGGTGCTTATGGCTATTATGAAAAAAGAGGAACGAGAAGCATTTGTGAAGTGGTTTTCTGAACTGGGTAAAGGAGATATGGGAATTGGTGGGGGAAAAGGAGCGAACCTTGCCGAGATGGAGAAGATGGGCATGCCGGTTCCTCCGGGTTTTGTGGTGACTGCGCAGGCTTATCAATATTTTCTTGAGAAAACGAAATTGAAAGAAACTATCTCGCGCATTATCCATGAAATTAACTTCGAGGATACTGCTGAACTGCATGAAGGTTCTCGCATCATCAGAGAGCTCATTGAAAAAGCAAAAATGCCTGGGGAGATAGGGGAGGAGATTCTGGAAGCTTATGAGGCTCTCTCGACTAATAGAGAGGCGCTGGCAAAAGCTTCATCTGACGTCCTTTCTATTTTGAGGAATTCCTATGAACCTGCTTTTGTTGCTGTCAGGAGTAGCGCGACGGCAGAGGATTTGGAGGAGGCATCTTTCGCAGGGCAACAAGAAACCTTTCTGAATGTGAAGGGGAATCTCGCGCTTATTGAAGCTATCAAGAGATGCTTTGCTTCATTGTATACTGCAAGAGCGATGTACTATCGCTGGAAGAAGAAGTTTGAACATGATACAGTCTTTATTGCTGTCGTAGTGCAGCAGATGGTGAATGCTGATAAGTCTGGTGTTATTTTTTCAAAAGATCCTATTTCTGGTGAGGAGGATATTATTATCGAAGCGGTTTTTGGATTGGGAGAAGGTATTGTCTCTGGAAAAATTATTCCTGACAACTACCGTGTTTCACGAAATGGTGAAATTAAGGAAGTCACTGTGGCTGAAAAGAGAATTGCTATTGTTCGCGACTCTGCTGGAGAGACTGTTGAGGTGAAATTAAGTGATGACAAAAAGAAGAATCAGGTTTTAATTGAGTACGAGATAAAGAGGTTGGCGGATTACGCGCTCAAACTTGAGGAGCATTATGGAAAACCACAAGACATTGAATTTGCCATTGATTCAAAGAGAATGTGCATTGTACAGACGAGAGCAATAACGACGCTCCAGATGAAAAAGGAGAAAGAAGATATTTCCGGGAATTTCCTTTTACAAGGAGCGCCTGCTTCTCCAGGTATTGGTTCTGGGATGGTGAAGATTGTTTACGAAAGTAAAGACCTTGAGAAAATTCGGAAGGGGGATGTCCTTGTGACAAAAATGACGAATCCTGATATGGTAGTGGCGATGCAGAAAGCTGCTGCTATTTTAACTGATGAGGGGGGGATCACGAGTCATGCTGCAATCGTCAGCAGGGAGATGGGCATTCCTGCTGTTGTTGGAGCGAAGAAAGCAACTCAACTCTTGAAGGAGGGAATGCAGATTACAGTTGATGGTTTTACAGGAAAAGTGTATGAGGGGATTGCACAAAAAGTTGAGAAGGCTATTGAACCTGTTGTTCCAACGAAAACGCAAATAAAGGTGATTGTTGATTTGCCTGATTATGCGACAAGAGCTGCGAGAAGTGGATGCAAGGCTGTTGGGCTTGTTAGGCTTGAGGGAATTATTGCTGAATCAGGAAAGCATCCGCAATGGTTTTTGAATGAAGGGAAGCTTCAGGAGTATACGCTCTTGTTATTCAAAGGGCTAAAGAAAATTGCAGAGCATTTTGATGAACTCTGGGTAAGGACCTCTGATATCAGAAGCGATGAATATGCACATCTGGAAGGGGCGCTTCCTGGAAAAGAGGCAAATCCTATGCTGGGCATGCATGGCATTCGATATTCCTTGAAAAAACTGAAGATTCTTGAGGCTGAGATTCTTGCTCTAGCAAAAGTTGCCCAGATGGGAAAGAAAGTCGGGCTTATGATGCCCCAGGTGATTTCTATTTCTGATTTTAGTGCAGTGAAGAAGATGGTGGAGGATTTAGGAATTGAGCATCTTAAGATCGGGGTTATGATTGAGACACCTGCGGCTGCTTGGATTATCGAGGATCTTTGTAAAGCTGGGATCAGGTTCATCAGCTTTGGCACGAATGATTTAACACAGTATACTCTGGCAATTGATCGTGGCAATGAGGCTGTTCAATATTTGTATGATGAGATGCATCCTGCAGTTTTAGCGCAAATCAAGCATGTTATTCTTGTATGCAAGAAGTATGGTGTTGAGACAAGTATTTGCGGGCAGGCTGCTTCTCGAAGGGAGATGGCTGAATTTTTAGTGGGGAATGGTATTGATAGCATTTCTGTAAATGCAGATGTTGCAGGGGAGATTTCAAAGATTGTCGCAGAGACTGAGAGAAAGCTTGGGATGGAACATGGTGGAGAAAGAACTTCAGAGCCTTTGATTTATGTAAGGAAAGAGGAAGTTACTGCGAAGGAGGCACCTGAGGGGAGTGAGATGGCTAAAGAGATGGCTCTTGGAAAGGTCGCATCTGCAGTTGCTCCTGTGAAGCTGGAGAAGAATCTTGAGCCTAGAATGATTTATGAGGATGTGAGAGATATTCAGCCTGATGCAAGGGAGAAGAATAAGGAAGAAGGCAGTGATAAACTCAAGGAGAAAGAGTTGGAGAAAGTGAGGGAGCTGCCGTTGTAAAAATTTTATTAAAAAATAAATTCTTTTTATTCAATGGAAAAGACCTATCGTGTAAAGATTTTGCAGATTGAAGAGGTAACGCATGATGTTAAACGCTTCACCTTAGAGAAACCAAACGATTATCAATTTATTCCAGGGCAGGCAACTGATATTACTTTGGAGAAAGAAGAATGGAAGGATGAGAAAAGGCCTTTCAGCTTCACGTCGCTGAATGAGGATCCTTATCTTGAGTTTACGATTAAGGTCTATAAGGAACACAAAGGAGTGACTGAACAACTTGGCATGTTGAAAGAGGGAGATTTCCTGGTTTTGAGAGATCCTTTTGGAGCTATCCACTATCAAGGCCCTGGAGTTTTTATTGCGGGAGGCGCAGGGATTACTCCATTTATTGCTATTCTACGCCAGCTTAACAAGGAGGGAAAGATTGCAGGAAATACCTTGCTTTTCTCGAATAAGGCGAAAGAAGATATTATCTTAGAAAATGAATTGAAAGATATGCTCGGAAAGAATTGTATCTTTACTCTGACGAGGGAGGAAGTAAAGAGGTATGATTTTGGAAGGATTGATGTTGATTACTTGAAAAAGAAAGTCTCTAACTTTAAGCAGCATTTTTATATTTGCGGACCGCCTCGCATGGTGAATGATATTAAGGCCTTTTTGGAGCAGCTTGGGGCACATCCTGATACTGTCGTATTTGAAGAATAACAAGTTAAAATTTCACCTTCAACATTTTTCAGAGATATAGCTTATATACAAATATTTAAATGGGGCTTTCTTCTTTCTCAGATGTATCCGATTGTTCAGGTAACAACGAAAGATCATTTTCTTCTCTATGGAATGTATTTGCCTGTCAAAAGCAATACGGTTTTGATTGCAATTCATGGCACTGCAAGTAACTTTTATGAGAATGATTTTATGGAAGAGATAACAAAGGTAGCGCATGAGAAAGGGGTTTCTGTTCTCTTGACAAATAATCGAGGTTCTGGTGTTTTGCAAGCATGGCCACGACTTCATGGGACTGCTTTGGAGCATTTTGAAGATTGTTTGAAGGATATTGATGCGTGGATTTCCTTTGCTCTTAAGGAAGGTTATGAGAAAATAATCTTACAAGGGCATAGCCTTGGGAGCGAGAAAGTTGTTTATTATATGAATAAGGGAAGCTATCGAGATAAAGTGAGTGCAGTTATCTTACTCGCTTTTTCTGATTCTTATGGAGCAGAGATGCAGTATCTTAAGAAAAAAGGAGTTAAAATCTATTTTAAGGAAGCTGAGAGGCTTGTGAAGGTGGGAAAGGGACATCAGTTTCTTACTTCTGATTGGCTTTCTTATTCAGGGGTGATGCCAAAGAGCGCTGATTCTTTTCTTAATTTCATGAAGGAAGGCTCTGCTTTGTCGAAGGCATTGCCCTTCCATGAAAAGAAGCTTCCTTTTGTAAGAAATATTAAGGTTCCCATCTTGGCTGTTATCGGAGATCAAAAAGAGTATACCGTAATCCCCATTAAAGATGCTCTTGCGTTACTAAAGAAGGAAAATGCTCTTGTAGAGTCTCATCAGATTAAACATTGTGATCATGATTTTACAGGAAAGGAGAAGGAGCTTGCGGAGATTGTCGGGAGATTTTTAGAGAGGATGAAAACTCACTCGTTTTGATATTTGTCGATAACTTTGATTTCATTCTTAAGAATATTATCTTTATCTTTAAAGTAAACTCTTCCGCCGAAATATTTTCCCTGTAAAAAGAGAGGAATCCAGAATCGATCATCTGGCCACATCTCATGATATGGAATGTCATCTACATGGAACCATTGGGGGAGCATTTCTTCACTTTCCATAGGTGTCCCATGATATCTTTTTGCCTGAAAAAAATGTACTTCGAGTATTTCATGGGGTCTCTCTTGGAACTCAAAGTCTAACATTCCAATCTTTTCTAATTCACTTACTTGCACATTAATCTCTTCTTTTATCTCTCTTTTAGCAGCTTCTTCTATGCTCTCTTCCGGATTTACTTTTCCTCCAAATCCATTCCATCTTCCTTCGCCGAAACCTCTTTTTTTCATTCCAAGTAATATTTTTGGATGTTCGTAAATCAATGTCAGAGTCATCACTTTTCTTGCCATTATTAAAAAGCTTGATCTTTGTATTTAAATATGATTATTATAAAAAGTAAAAATAGAATTATGCGCTAGCCGTGGACTAGGCTCTCATGGCGTCTTGGTGAGATATGGATCAAATATCATAGATATTTTTTCGATGGCCCACCTTAAGGACTATAATAGTATTATTTTCTATCGCAAATAAGATTCTATAATCGCCCACTCTAAGCCTATATGCCTCCACACCCTTTAATCTTTTAATATCTTTAGAATAGGGATCTTCTGTAAGTTCGCTGATTTTCTTAGCTATTCTTCTAGAAATAGTCGCATCAAGCTTATTTAATTCATCATAAGCTTTCTCGTCCCAAACTATCTTGAGTATGATACTCCCAATTTTTTTTCAACCTCTTCTTGAGTCATAAATTTTCCAGCCTTTACTCTT
>CAYJRI010000034.1:0-8514 GCA_964372435.1 Candidatus Woesearchaeota archaeon
ACTGTAAAGCAATAGCTCATAATCTCTCTCTACGAGAGAGATTTTCAACTAAGCCGGGATCTATTCTTTTCCTCTTTTTATTCTCATAATCTTGTCATCTCCCTGGCGGGGAACGCCTCTGCCATCCCTATTGCTCGTTGCAATATAGAGATAACCATTATGCTCAACAACTTCCCTGATTCTTCCAAGATCAGTGAAGAGTTCTTCTTCTTTAAGGATGGTTTTACCCTCTTTATCAAGAATAATTCTTCTCAGCTGTACGCCTCTCAAGCCTGCAACATAGAGATCTCCTTCGTAGAAAGCGATGCCTGAAGGAGCTAAGGTAAATTCTGAATAGCAACGTAGGGGATTTTCATATTCACCTGATGCTGTGCATTCTTGATTAGGCCAGCCATAGTTCTTGCTTTTTTGGATAAGATTGATTTCATCATTTCTTGTTGGACCATGCTCTGAAGCGTAGAGTTCCTTTGTTACAAGATGCCATGCAATGCCTTGGGGATTTCTATGGCCATAAGAGTAGATATAGTTGTTGTAAGGATTATCTTCTGGCACCGCACCATCTTTATCCATCCTGAGAATTTTTCCGGCTAAGGAATTGATGTCCTGTGCTGAAGAAGGTTCTGTGGCATCTCCCGTAGTAATGTAGAGTTTTCCATCAGGACCAAATTTTATTCTACCTCCATCGTGAAATCGTGCATTGGGGATCTTATCCAAGAGAACGGTTTCATCTTCAAGTTTTCTCTCTTGCTGATTGAGGGTGAAGCGAGAAATCCTATTGCCTTTCTCATGTGTATAATAAAGGTAAATAAAGTAATTATCTTGGAATTCTGGGTCGACTGCCACTCCTAAGAGACCTGATTCGCTTTCCTCGTTGACATCGATATAGGCTACTTTGATCGTCTCATTTTCTTTTATGATGCTGAGTCTTCCTGCCCGCTCAGTAAAAATAAGAGTATCATCAGGAAGGAAGGCTATTGCCCAGGGAGTGTCGAGATTTTCTGCAAGGATTTCCATTTCAAAATTTTTGATTGGTGCTGGCCTAAGAAATACAGCTATCAAGACGATAAGGAAGAGAACGCAAAGAATAACCATGAATAATTTTTTCATTGAGATATATTGGAGGCTGTATTAATAAATATACCTAGTCCAACAAGAAGTCAAGATTCAACGATTCTGAGTTTTTGATGATGTCTGTTGCGGTAATGATTCCCACTACTTTGCCGTCGCTTACTACGGGCAGCTTCCTGACATTATTCTCTGACATGATAATTGCTGCATTGTCAATGCTTTCATTTTCATCAATCGTAATGACATCACGCGTCATCATGACTGAGATTTTTTGGTTGCTTTTGCTCATATTCCTCAGAATGTCTCTATCAGTAACAATGCCCCTGATTTTATCACCTTTGAGAATAATGAGTGAACCAATGTTCCTGTCTGTCATTATCTTGGCTGCTTCTTTTAGAGTGACGTTCTCGTCAATTGCAACCACTTTATTCATGATATCTGAAACGCGCATTATTGGGCCTTATGGGATTTTTTCATTGAGTTTATTGTAGAGCCATGCGAAGATAACACCAAGAATAATTCCGTCAATGAAACTGTACACAACGGAAACAAGAATTTTGCCAAGACCAAAATTTGCTAATCCAATTTGATCTGGAACTGCTGTGTATTTAACAACGATAATTGCAAGAAGAATAAAAGCTGCACTAAAAATGCCTGTTGCAAGGGCAATTGCGCTTGGATTGAGCTGAGCGTAGTTCTTTTTCTTGACTCTTTTTTTCATGTTTCCTGAAGTGCTGGGGGGTTTATAAATGTTATTTCAGAGAGTAGAAGCGGAGCGAGGCATTCCTCATTTTCTGCTGTACTGCTTTTTTGTCAGACAGCTTCTTCAAGATACCATTGATAATTTGCATAGGCTCACCATGGGTTGCTAGGAGGACCTGTTGGTAGGGTTTGTTTTTGAGTTCATTGAGAAATGATTTCAGCCGCGCTTTTTCTTCCTGAAAGGACTCCCCCCCTTTGAGTTTGATGCTGAATTTATTTTTTCTGCTGATGTTTTTCCATTTTTTCACTGGCATTTTATCAAGTCCTGTTTTTCTCTCACTCAGGCGAGAATCAATTTTGATTGAAACGCGGTGATGCATATTTATGATGTTGGCTGTTTGCTTGGACCTTGGAAATGGTGAAGTGAAAATAATATCGAGAGGAATTTTTGCTAGGAGTTGTGCTTTCTTTTCAACTTGCTTGATGCCCTTTTTTGTGAGTTGAGAGTTATTCTGTGGATTCTCGTCGAGGATTTTCTTTATGTTATGCTGTGCTTGTCCATGGCGGATGATGTAAATGTTCATTCTTTTTTTGGGTTTTTTACGAAAGAGAATGCTAGACCTCCCAGTATGAATAATGCGACAACGACGAGCAGGGCTTGCTGAAAGCCAAGGGCCACTGCAATATAGCCAAATAACGCTGGTCCTATGACGCCTGAGAATTTCTCAGTGAGTCCTTGATAGCCAAAGAGCTCAGCTATTTTCTCTTCAGGAGCAAGTTCTACTAAGATTGGCCTTGTAATTGTCCATAAGGCTCCAAGGAATGCTCCGCCTAGCATTCCCACTATAAGAAAAGTAACGTAGGTTGTTTTAATATAGAGGATAAGAGTAATGGCAATCCAAAGGAAGAGAACAAGATTAAGGGTTTTGCGATGTCCTAACTTATCGGTCAACTTTCCAAAGAAGATTGAGCCTATTCCAGCTGTTATTGCCATCAGAAGGTAGATGGGGAGAAATTGTACCAGGCTCAAGCCAATCTGATCTTTTGCATAAAGAAATAAAAAGATGATAGCGGTATTTGCAGCATCCATATAGAGAAAGGAGGCGAGCAAGAAGATCCAGATGGATTTGAATTTCTTGATCTCTTTGATTGTGGAAATAACCCTGTTGAATGCCTCTTTGAGATGCTTTTTTTGAATTGTTCTTGAGCTTATTTCAGGAACAAGAAAGAAGGTGAAGAAGGAAAATCCAAGGTACAAGACTGCAGTGAGGATAAAAATAAGTTGAATTCCTGGAATGCTTTCATAGCCATAAAAAGAGCCAACGAAGTAAGCAATGATTACGCTGAAGATAGTTCCAAGATAGCCTATTGCTGTTCCGATTCCAGAGATCCAACCCCGGTTTTTTCTCTGGGAGAGGTCGACTAGGTAGGAATCATAGATGTCCAGGCTTGCATGATAGAAGAAATTCGCAAGCAAACCGAAGAGAAGCACAAGATTCAGGCTGAGGAACCCTGTAAAGAAGGTGAAGATGCAACACAGCATCGTGAAGATTACAAGGAGAAATTTTTTCCTTTTTGTTATATCGGCTAGAGAGCCGAGATAAGGGACAAGGAGGCCCGCAAGGAGCATTGAGATTCCTATCACAAGACCAACATGAAATGCGTTTCCGCCTTTGAGCACAACAAAAAGGGGGAAATAGACAGTAACAAATAAAGCTGAAAAAATGGTATTGGCGAAGTCGTACATGCTCCACCCGAAGATTTGTTTTTTCAGTTCATGCATTTTTAATTTTGAGAGGGGGATTTTTTGAGAGATACTCTCATAACATGCATGCTCATAGCATGTAATCTATTTAAAGCTTCTTCGATGGGGTGGGCTTCGTTGAAAATCTCCACGAACAAGGAGGCTACGATTCTTTCAGCATCGTGCCTCAGCTTTGTTGAGGTTCGCATCCTTGTTCTTCAAAAAATATGCAAGAAAGACTTTTCAACAGGGTCGATGGGATGGATAATTTTATATAGTCTCTTCGTATTTATGATGAAATCATGAAAAAAAGGTTAAGAGGGAGATATTACCGCAGAAGGAATGGATTCTCCCTTATTGTATTTCTCCTTTCATTTATTGTAGCATTTATTTTCTTCTCTTTGATTTTTATAGGGATTTTCTCCCTATTCCCAGATAGGCCAAGAGTACAGGGGTTATTTCAAAGTATTGGCATATTGGATATTCCTTTTTTGAAGGCGTTTGTGATTACTGGGCAGCAAGTTGCACAACCTGTTCCTAACATTATACTTGATGATTTTGAGGCTCAAACACTTTGCGGGACAAGTTTTTGTACACTTTGTGAAAACGGAGGAATCTGTGTTGTGCAGCCGAGTTCGACTGATTCATGGACACGCCTTTTTTGGAATCAGTATCCTTTTGTAACTTTTCAAGGAGCGACCACTTATGGAACTACGAGTATTGTTTCATCTCAAGCAAAATCAGGAAGCAAAAGTCTGCTCAATAATTTAACAAGCGGAAGCGAGGTTACGAATGATCTTGAAATTCATCCTAACAATGGACAATGGCAGCGTATGAGGACATATATTCAGCCAGGACAGACATGGCAATTGAATACATATAATAGAATGCGTTTTTGGATGAAGGTGCCATGGCAGGTAATCTATACTCCTAATGATCCGAATAGCCCCACATTAGCAGGAAACATGAATATCGGAACATATGTTGCCAATTCTTCTGATATTCCTGGATATAGTGCGGAGAGTGGAGGGTATCATTTTTATCATTTTTATAATATTCCATATACAGGAGAGTGGCATCAGATTATTTTTGATACTCATCCTACTCATAGAAGAGGAGATTCTGGAGGTACTGAACAAGGGAATCAAGAATATCCTACATGTGTGACTACGCCTGTTGATTGCAATGTTTTCAATTATTTTGATGCATTAACAAGATTTTATGTGCAAATAACTCCCCTTGTCCAAGTTTTTCCTGCAGAGTTTTATTTTGATGGGTTTGAACTTTATGAGGCAAATCCTAATGATAATATTGATCAGATTTATAGTTTGAACGGTGTGTATATTCCAAGTACAAATCGTATTTATGTCGGATGGAGCACCCCTAAGACTGAGCCCCAGCAGAATTATTTTGTACGATATGCGTTCCAAAGTATTTACACTTTGCCAGGAGGATGGAACGATGCAATTCCCGCTCCTAGCGGAACAGTTTTGTCTCCAGCAAGCCCTTACAATATTGCTCAATATGACGAAACAAATCAAATTGATGTTGCAGGGCAGAGCAGTATTTTTATTGCAATCAAGCCGCAGAATTCTGCATTATTCAGAGAGATTGAGATTCCTGTTGCTGCAGCAGGACCTCCCGATACAACTCCTCCTACAATGCCAACAGGCTTGACAGCAACCCCTGTTTCTATGACGCAAATTAATTTAGCATGGACAGCGTCTTCTGACGCTGAATCAGGAATTGCGAGATATAATGTATATAGAGATAATGTTTTAGTTGGACAACCGACTGGAACTTCATTTTCAGATACTGGATTGATGTCGGGAACAACGTATACTTATGAGGTTTCTGCAACGAATGGAGCTGGATTGGAGTCTGGAAGAAGTATTGCTGTTTCAGCAACGACAATGGCTGATACTACTCCTCCGACAATTACGTCTGTAAATGCAATTTCGAATATAAGCGTAAGAATCATCTTTAATGAGCCATTGAATAGAACAGTTGCACAGACTATGAGCAATTATCAAATTAATGATAGTATAATTATTTCTAGTGCGTCTTTAGGAGCAGATAATGTTACTGTTACCTTAACAACCTCTGCTATGGTAAATGGAACAACTTATCTTTTAACTGTTCAAAATGTAAGAGATGTGGCTGGTAATATCATACCATTAACCATAAGACAATATCAATTTATTGAAACTTTACAAGCTCCTTTACCTTCAAACATATTGGCATGGTGGAAATTTGATGAAGGCTCTGGAACAATTGCAAGTGATTCATCTGGAAATAACACTGGCGGAACATTAACGAATGGCCCTGTCTGGACAACAGGTAGAATTAATGGAGCTTTGGAATTTGATAGAA
Organism: Candidatus Woesearchaeota archaeon; assembly: GCA_964372435.1. Taxonomy (GTDB): domain Archaea; phylum Nanobdellota; class Nanobdellia; order Pacearchaeales; family GW2011-AR1; genus CAYJRI01. Next base: position 5,888 of record CAYJRI010000034.1, read on the forward strand.
TTGATGATTATGTTTCACTTGCTAATAATTTAATGCCGGCAAATATTAATTTTACATGGACAGCATGGATAAGACCAAAACAATTAGAGATTGCAGGAGGTGTTTTTGGATATGAAGCCGTAGGAGGACGAGCAGAGTTAATAAGGATGCAGCCTACAAATAGATTTCTATTCCGTTTAACTAACAGCACTGGCTCGTTTGCAGATGTAGTAACTTCCGTTAGTATTTCTCAAGATACATGGACGCATATTGCAGCTGTAAGACAAGGAACTGCAATGAGAATTTATATTAATGGGAACAAAAATTCTGCGTCTAATGAAAATGCAATTCAAGGAGTTATTCCTGGCTCAAATGCACTTGTTGCAATCGGCAAGGATCCTTTTAATAATAGATTTAATGGAACAATAGATGAAGTAATGATATTTAATAAAGCTTTGACAGATCAGGAAGTTCTTGATATTTATAATGGGAATTTTGGAGCGCCATCTTGTATAGATGTTGATGGAGACGGATATGGAACGAATTGTGCTCTTGGAAATGATTGCAATGATAGTAATCCAACAGTTAATCCATCTGCAACTGAAATATGCAATGATGGTATAGATAATAATTGCAATTTATTGATAGATGGAAATGATCCTGTATGTACATTACCAAGCTCTCCACCAACAATTGCCATTAATCTCCCATTAAATGGTTCGACTCTGAGTGGCGGAACATTTGTTGTTAGTTATACAAAAGCTGGAAATCTCACTAATGTTAGTCATACTCATTTAATATTAGACGGAACAGAATATATGGATTTAGATAATGACGGAGCATATCAGTTTAGCGGAGTTGCAGACGGGATTCATACATTAAGAGCATTTTTAGTTAGATCAGATCATACGCAAATTGGAAATGATTATAATATAACTTTTGCAATATCGACATCTACTACGCCTCCCCCAGTTGGTGGAAATACAGGCGGAGGAGGAGGGGGTGGAGGAACTCCAACCATAACTGCGAAGAATTTCACTTTGACATGGCAGCAGATTTCCTCGGGAATAAGTGTTGAGCTTGGAGGTGGGGATGGTCTTATTCTTGTATATCAAGATGGAAAGAATTATTTTATGAAGATGAAACAGGTTTCTTCTACTGGATTGGATTTAGAATATCTTGGAGGAAGCTTGAGTTTATTAAAAGGAGAGGTAGGGCAGTTTAATCTTGATAGAGATAATGTCCAAGAGTTGAGTGTTGGGTATGATTCTTTTGTGAATGGAAAGGTAAAGATCACTGTGAGTGCAGTTAAGCAACACGTTGAGCCAGGATTACAAGAGGCTTTCGAGGAGGCAGAAGAGGTTACTTCAGAGAAAGCAGAGGAGCAGCCTCAAGAAGTCTTGGAAAATGTGCAAAGAAATGCTGGAGTTATTACAGCTTCAATCATTGTGCTTCTGATTCTTGCGGGGATTGTTGCCTGGCTTGTGTGGCGGCATCAGCGTCGTGAGGTGCAGAAGATTGCTGAGGAGTTTCGGGAGCAGTTTGAAGGATAGCTATTTAAAGAAGATTGTTGAGAGGAGGCTATGGGGAAGAAAATTATTATTTTTGTTGTTTTGGTGATTTTATTTATTTCTATCACTGTTATTCTCAGAAATAGCAGAAAGAATTATGAGCCAGGAGACTATGAATTTTCTTTGAGACATGATGGCCTCAAGAGGACTTATTTGGTGCATTTACCTTCTTTATATTCTGAAAAGAAGGAATTACCTGTTGTTTTTGTGATTCATGGAGGTGGGGGAAATGCACAAAGCATGAAGGATTATGTTTTGATGGATAAGCTTGCTGATAAAGAGGGATTTATTGTTGTTTATCCTGAAGGAACTGGCAAAAAGGCGTTTGGCAATTTAATTGCATCATGGGATGCAGGAAGATGCTGTACACCTGGGGAAGTTGATGATGTTGGATTCTTTAGAAAGATGATTGATGATCTTGATGATAAATTTTCTGTTGACAGCAAGAGGGTTTATGCGACAGGGTTGTCGAATGGTGCTGGGATGTCTTATCGTTTAGCCTGTGAACTTTCTGATCAGATTGCGGCAATCGCTCCTGTAAGCACTGTTGGTGATATTGAAAACTGTAAGCCGACAAGATTTGTTCCTACCCTGCATATTCATGGAGATGCAGATCCTTGTGCACCTTATCAAGGAGGGTTAACAGGAGGAGGTTGCACGAAAGAGTTTCTGAAGGCGTATCTTAATGTAGATTATCAAGCTCCTTTGATTGAAGTAGACCCTGTACTTTCTTTTATTGAGAAGTGGAAAAAATTAAATAATGTTCCCGAGGCTTCACAAACGAGATCTCTGGCAAATGATGTTACTTGTTCAACTTCTGAAAATGAAAAGGGCGAGGTCACTCTCTGTACGATCAATGGGGGTGGCCATATGTGGCCTGGAGAGAGTTATGGAAATCCGTGCAAAAATGGGATGGATACTCGATTGTGTGTAACCTATCGGGCTGTTCTTGGAAATAAGTCAGACTGGTATGCAAATCAATATATTTGGGAATTTTTTGAGAAATATTCTCTTTCATGATCTCGGCTCTGTTGAAAAAGTCCTTAGGGTAAAACTTAATCTACCCTAAGAACGTGT
>CAYJRI010000035.1:0-8391 GCA_964372435.1 Candidatus Woesearchaeota archaeon
CGTAGTTTAGCTAATTTTTAAGCTTTTTTGGTCCGATTATTGTCTAATCACCAAATACTTTTCCCTTACTCCTTTGATGAAGAAGGTGTTCGTTATTCTTTTTTTGTTTGCTGTTCCTCTTGTTGCTGCGCAGGTTTTACAGGGGGATGTAGACGAGAATGGCAGAAGAGAGATTACTAATGTTTTTCGCATTATTGATTGGCTTTTTGGAAGCGGGTCTGAGCTGCGTTGTTCTGATATGGCAGATATTGATTTGAATAACCGTATTGATATTTCTGATCCTGTCTATCTTATCAATTATCTCTTTTTAGGAGGGCATATTTATCAATTATCTCTTTTTAGGAGGGCCTATTCCTAGCGGTTTCGCGTTTTGTCCATCGCCTTCTGTTGCTTTTACAGCGGAAGAAGTTTACCACTGGAATCTGCGGAAATGGGATCAATGGATTCTCTGGGTAACTTTCTATGGCGATTCATATTTTGAGTTTTCGACAGGTTTATTAATTTCCTTTTCTTTCTTGGGGCGAGGTAAAGAGGATGCTTTTTAGGACGCACCTTGCTTTAGGAATTTTATTTGTTATTTTATTTTTGCCTAAAGTGGAATATAAGGGACTTTTTATTGTCGTAGCGCTAGTTGCGACGCTGCTTCCTGATATTGATCAAGGATACTCTAAAGTAGGGCATCATAGGTTATTTCGTCCTTTGCAATTTTTAGCCCGCCATAGGGGAATGATGCATAGCTTTACAATTTGTCTCCTGCTGAGTTTGGTGCTGGCGTATTTTCCTTTTACAGTGCAATGGGCTTTGCCTTTCTTTTTGGGATATGGGGTGCATTTATTTGCAGATGCTTTTACCTTAGAAGGGATTAGACCATTTTGGCCTTATCGAGGAGTGAGCAAGGGTTTGTTGAAGACAGGGAGTTATGCTGAGACTGTTTTGTTTGTTATTCTTGTTGTTTTAGATATTTTTGCAAGTGTGGTGGTGCTGGGATAGATTATTTAGGCGGGCTTTGTTAAGCACTGAGCTGATATTCTCCATTCATTCCTTTTAAGACATCTAAACACTTTTCTAGGTTGTCTTTGTCTGATACAAAAACATGTGGCTCTTGAAACTGGTCGAGGTAATTTTTGATGTAATCGCCTAGTGCTTTTCTGAATATTTCTTTTTCATCTACGCGCGGGTGGTAGCGGGATTTTTGCATCCATGTAGTTGTCCAGGAGCTCCAGAAGATTTCTTCGAGGGAAGGTTCAAGTGTTGCTAACCCGAAGTTTGTTTCTATGGGGCCGAGAGCCCATCTTTCTTCCATGCATAGGAGAATCCAGTGGTCTTTCTCTGCAGGCGTCTCCCTTCTCACGAGGCGGTATATTCTTCTGTGATTTTCTTTAAAGATGGCTAGGCTTTTCTGATATTCACTTCTGCATTCATTGAGTCCTGCAATAAATCCTGCTGCGGTAAGATCCTGGGAAACTTGGATCGCTCTTTTGCTTGGATTATGGGGGTAGGTTTCTACTTTGTAGACTTTGAGCATGTTCTGGTTTTGAAAATGGAGTTTATATTTTTATCTGTGCTCTTCTGGTATTTCCCATCTCTATTCTGCATCGAGATAATCTTTATATATCCCTTCCCTGTTTGGGGAATATGACTAAGGAAAAAACAGAGTTGGTGCAGGAAAAAGAGGAAGAGTATAAGATTACTGATCTTCCCGGGGTTGGACCTGCTGCAGTGGCGAAGCTCGAGGCTGCTGGGATTTATGATTTGATGGGGGTTGCGGTTCTTTCTCCAAGCGAATTGGGCGAGATGGCTGGCCTTGGCGAAGCTGCAGCGCGAAAGGCAATTCAGGCTGCTAGGAAGATGATGAAGCTTGGTTTTGCAGATGCTTTGGAGTATGCTGAGAGAAGAAAGGACACGCTTTTTATTACTACGGGAAGCAAGAATCTTGACAATCTTCTGGGTGGAAAGGGGGTTGAGAGCAGGGCAATTACCGAGGCGTTTGGTGCTTACGGGAGTGGAAAGAGCCAGTTGGGCTTTTCCCTGCTCGTTAATGCGCAGCTCCCTGTTGAGATGGGAGGAGCGAATGGAAAGGCGGTTATTATTGATACTGAGGGGACGTTTAAACCTGCGAGGATTCGGTTGTTGGCAGAGGCGATTAGTGCAAATCCTGAAAAGGTTTTGAAGAATATCTTTGTGGCCAGGGCATTTAACAGCTTACCAGCTACAGAGAAAGTTTATATCCTTAATGATCATGAGTTTCATAAAGAGAGTATCGGAGAGGTTGTAAATAAAAGAAGGAATCATCAAATTTTAACTTTTGCCTTCGAACCGAAAACTGGAAAGATGAAGCCGACAATTGTTACAGACCTTATTGAGCATACTCTTCCCGAGGGGGAATATTTTTACACTCTTAAGACAAAATTCGGCAGAGAAATTACTGTTACAGGATCTCATTCTTTATTCAAAGGACTAAGAAAAGGAAAGCGAGGATCAACTGTAAGAAGGGAAAAGGGAAACATGAGATTTGAGCCTATTGAAGTTTCTTTATTGAGAGAGGGCGATTATATTGCAATTCCTCGGTTTTTACCGATGATCGAGAAGGATGTTGAAGTATTTTCACTTCCAGAGCTTATTTCAAAATTTCCTGAAGATGTGAAAAATGAAATTGAAGTTTTTGAGGAAGGGGTGCGCCTACGCCATACTGGACAGCGTTTAGCTCCTGTGGTACCAAAGAAAATACTACTTGATGAGGACTTGCTTTGGCTTTTTGGATTTCTTATTGCAGAGGGAAATGCGCAATATAGGGAGAGACTTGTGCGGATTCGTTTAGCTTCTGAGACACCGTATCTTCAAAAAGCAAAAAAAATTATTAAGGAGAAATTTGGCTTAGAGGCCCATCTTCATGAGAAGTTACATACTTTGCTCATTTCAAGTAGATTATTTGCTTTACTCCTTACTTTCCTTGGTATTAGGGTTGATCAGAAATCTCGTGAAAGAGAGATTCCCGGATGGATTATACAACTTCCTCTTAAAAAATTAAAATATTTTATTAAAGGGTATTGGGATGGTGATGGTTATCACGCATCAAGTGCGAGAAAGAGAAGAATTATTTTTCATACTTCGAGCAAGGAATTGGCGAATGATATTTCTCTTGCTTTGTTGAGGTTCGGAGTTCTTGCTTCTATATTCGAGATAAACTTAGAAGGGAGAAAAGATTATAAAGAATTTTGGAGTAAACATTATCGAGTTGAGGCTGCTGGACTTTCTCACAATGATATTCTTACACTAGAGAATGTTCAGCAGGAGTTGAATGCTCCTGTTTGGAATGACCTTGTTTTTGCTCAAATTACCTCAATACTGAAAAGACCGCTATCGAATGATGAGAGGGTGTATGATTTCGAGGTATTTTCCCCAGATGCACCATCTCAGAATTTTCTAGGCGGTTTTGGTGGAGTATGTTGCCATAATTCAGACCATCAGATTCTCTTGATTGATAGGATTGGAGAGATGATTAAGAATGGAGAACCCATAAAGTTAATTGTGATTGATTCGTTGACTGCGCATTTTCGCGCTGAATTCGCAGGAAGAGGGCAGTTGGCAGATCGGCAGCAAAAATTGAATAAGTATCTTCACAATCTTATGAAGCTGGCTGAGCAGCATAATCTAGTTGTCTATGTAACAAATCAGGTGATGTCAAATCCAGGGCTGATGTTTGGGGATCCCACGGTAGCAGTTGGTGGGAACATTGTTGGGCATTCAAGTACTTATCGCCTGTATTTCCGTCGAGGGAAGAAAGATTCAAGAGTTGCGAAGCTGATTGATTCTCCGAATTTACCCGATAACGAAACCTTTTTCTTTATCACTGCAGGCGGGTTGAAGGATGGTAATGTTGAAGAAGCATAGTTCTTTGGTTCTGTTGACAAAGTCTTCTTAAGCGTTTGATTCATAACCACAGAGCACCGCGATTCCGAAGGAATCGCGCCTTGGCAAAGCCAAGGTTCGTGCTCTGTGGTTGAGACTTTCAATTAAGCTTAGTTCTTTTATGCAGTTAGACATTATTATTTTTTGCTACCTTAATCTTTATAAAGTTCTTTGAAGATGGTTGTGTGTGGAAAATGGCCAGGGTAACTTATGTAACGTCTGAGAGTGTGACAGAGGGTCATCCGGACAAGATTTGCGATCAAATTTCTGATGCTGTTTTGGATAACTTGATTGCGCAGGATCCTTATTCTCGGGTGGCGGTTGAGACTTTGGTGACGACGGGAAGTGTGCATGTTGCAGGCGAGGTGACGACAAGAGGTTTTGTTGACGTGCAGCGAGTTGCTCGGCAAGTGCTGAAAGAAATTGGTTACACTGATCCTGCTTTTGGCATTGATTTCGAGGATGCTGGAGTGTGGATTAGCATTCACGGGCAAAGCCCTGATATCTCTCAGGGTGTTGATAGAGAAGGGGCTGGAGATCAGGGAATGATGTATGGATTTGCGTGTAATGAGACGCCTGAATTTATGCCACTTCCGATTATGCTTGCGCATAAACTGACTAGGAAGATGGCTGAAGTTCGGAAGAAAGGAGAGATTCCTTTTCTTGGTCCTGATGGGAAGAGCCAGGTGACCATTGAGTATCACGACGGGAAACCTGTTCGGGTAGAGGCTGTTGTGATTGCACAGCAGCATCTTCGGGAGATTGCTGAGGAGGAGTTGAGAAAAGCACTTTTTGAGAAGGTGATTGTGCCTGTTTGCGGGAGGTTTATGGATGAGAATACAAAGATCCATATTAATGCGACAGGAGCTTTTGTGATTGGCGGACCTGAAGGAGATACGGGAGTTACTGGGAGAAAGATTATTGCAGATACCTATGGTGGTGTTGGAAGGCATGGGGGTGGGGGATTTAGTGGGAAAGATCCGACGAAAGTAGATCGAAGTGCAGCGTATATGGCTCGTTATATTGCAAAAAATATTGTTGCTGCAGGGCTTGCATCTCGTTGTGAGGTAGCTCTTTCCTATGCTATTGGTGTTGCTGAGCCAACTTCTCTGCATGTTGATTGCTTTGGGACTGCGAAAATTTCTGAAGAGAAAATTGTTGAGCTTGTGCGGGAGCATTTTCAGCTTACTCCTCGCGGGATTATTGAAAGTTTGGATTTGAGAAAGCCGATTTACCATCAGACAGCTGCTTACGGGCATTTTGGAAGGAAAGAGCTTGGCTTTAGTTGGGAAAGGACTGATAAGGCTGGAATTTTGAGGAGAGCTGCTTTGAAGAAAGAGATTCTCGTAAAGGAAACCTAATGGTAAAAGGAGGTGAAGATGCGAATTATTCAAAAAATTTCATTGGTGCTTGCGATTTTTATTGCTTTTCTTATTTTTTATCTTTCATCACTTACTTTTCCTCAGAGTTCCTCTTCTTCTGCTTCTTACCCTTCTTTTCTCTATCATTTTGCTATTTTTTTCTTTTTGAGTTCGTTTCTTCTCTTGGCAGTTTCTGAACGATTTGATGTTTTCACCTTTTCTTTCATCATTCTTCTTTCCTTGCTCTATGCAAGTCTTGATGAGTTGCACCAGCATTTTGTTCCTGGAAGAGCGATGAATGTTGTTGATTTGATGGTGAATTTCCTTGGACTCCTGAGTGGAGGAGTTGTTGTGGGATTTTTTAGGAGATAAGGAGCAGGGGTGATAATCTTCTATTCGCTCTTGTTGCGGATATCCTCGCTTCGCTGTGGTATTCCTCGCTGCGGCGAACGAAGATGCCCCCACGAGGATTCGAACCCCGATCTCAACCTTTTCGCTAAGCTCTCCTCGCAAGCCTGCTCGATTTTGAGCGTTTTTATTTTGTCTCGTGAACTTGCTCGCCGCAAGGTCGCGTTCTGTCCGTTGAACTATAGGAGCATGGTCTGTGATGTGAGAAAGATTTAAATACTCTTCTTTTTTCTTTACTAGAAGAAAAAAAGGAAACTAAAGAGGTAATGAAAATCAAGCTTCAATTCCAGAATTATCTGAAGAGCAAGTCTGGGAAGATTGGATTGATTTCAATTGTTGCTCTTTTCTTCTTTCTTGTTGGAGTATTTGCATTTTATTCTTTGAGTGTTGCGGCAGATGTTGCTCCTGCTGATGTTTCAGTTTCGACTGTTGAGTGTTGGGGCCATGACGGGAATTATTCTGCATGTACATCTCAGGGGGCTTTATGTGCCTGGCAGAATAATAGTGCGAATCAGACTATTTTTTGTCCGATTAATGATTCTAATTACAACACTCCAACTTGGAGTTATAAGACAGGGAATTTGACTGTGAACATTGGTTGTTGTTCAACTGGCGGGCAAAGCCAAGGATGCTGGAGTTTTGATGGGAATCAGTCAGGATGTCAAAATGATACTAGTTGTGACTGGAAGCCTAATAATGCGAATCAAAATCCCTGGTGCGCGAATCCTGTTGGATGCTGTCAGAAGAAGGGGTGCTGGAGTTTGAATGGAGCAAATAATAATAGTTGTGTTGCTGCATTAGGGGGGAATGTTTGTCGATGGGTGAATAAGAGCCAGGATTCTTTCTGTCCTGATGCTAATGGATGCTGTTATGAGAAGCACTGCAGTGAGGTATCAACGCAAGCTGCTTGCACTGACTTGAAGAATCAGCTGGGGAAGCCATGTGAATGGACAGGAAGTGCATGTCAGATGCAGGGAGGAGGTTTTGGATTCTTTAATAATACTGATTCTTGTGTAAGCCAGGGTGGATGGTGGAATGGAACAGGTTGTGCAACTCCTGGGGGTGGAGGCGGAGGTGGCGGATTCCTTTTTGCGCAGGAGGCAAGATGCTGGTTTGCTGATAATAGGCAAACTATTTGTGGTAACGTCTCAGGATGTGTCTATTGCACTAACGCGAATGCACAAATTAATAATGCAAGTTCTGCATGCTATAATGCAGGAGTAGGAGTCTGTCAAGGGCATGAACCTCGCACCACGAATTGGAATGGAACTGCTGCTGTGAATATTACAGACATTAATATTTCTTCAATGACGTGTGGAGACGTTAGGCTGAAGCAGACGTGTCTTTGTGGGCCATTGCCGAATTGTGTTTGGAGCAATAGTTCTACTAACACAGGGAATTATTGCAGTGGAGGCGTAAAGACAGCAAGTGATACTCAAGCATGTCTTCCTCCGGTTCAGTTTTGCGAGGATACCAAGGCAAAGAATAATCAAACTCTGTGTGAGGATTTGGCAAATAGTTTTATGATGCCTTGTAAGTGGGATAATAGCACAACTCCTGCAAAGAATTGCACGTTTAATTCAGTTGCTTGCTTTGGTGGAGGAGCTTCTTTTGGAGGGACTTATGATTATACTGTGGTGAGCAGTGAGACCCAGTGTCTGGCAGCTGGAGGTACATGGAAGACAGAGTATTATAATGATGCAGGGTCTTTGAAACAGGATTCATGGTGTGAGAAGGGAGCTCTCTATTCGTTTGTTACAGGAAAGGCTTTTGCTAATAAGGGGAATTGTGATAATGATTGTTGGGCATGTGAGTTTAATGCTTCTGGATCGAGTTGGAGTAATGCAAGTGATACTGTTGCGCAAGGGCGAGGGAAAGGCGCTGAGCAATGCCTTCATTCTAAGAAGGGAGTTTGCAGATGGGAGAATGATACAAATGCTCCGAATGGCTTAGGATGGTGTGATTATCCTGAAGAGTTTGGTTTTGGCGGGGCGAAAGAGTGTCATATTGATTGTAAGGGATGTGAGTTTGCAACGCACATGAAGCCAGAGGCAGCATGTGCTGGAAGTCCTGTTGGTTGCACCTGGGTGAATGATTCGAATGCGCCTTATAGTGGTTATTGTTTCAGCTCGAGCAAAAAATCCTGCTCTACTGACTGCTTTAGTTGTTATGAGCAGTTTCAATGCTCGAACAATAGCTTCCATGCAAGCTTCAATTGTTCATGGGATCCTTCCTATAGCTTCTGCAAGCCATCGAATTTTGCAGGAGAAATCTGCTTCAATGGAAAAGATGATGATTCAGACAGCAAGGCGGATTGTTTAGATCCTGATTGTACCTTTGATATGTTTTGTGGCGGAGGGAGTCTTGGGAATGGAACTTCAGGGAAGGATTGCAAGAAGATTGTTAGCGAAGGTCTTTGCAGAAGTGGCTTGGCGTCAAGTGGGAAAAATTGCACCTGGGTTACTCCGAGTTGGGGAGGAGCTTCGTATTGTGATTTTCCAGGATCTACATGCTGGTTGTATGAGAATAATTATACTGGATGCACGGGTAATTTTGCATTTAATTTGAGCAGCAATAATACAGGATGTGTCTGGAAGAATGCGAGCTCTACACCTGTGCTCCCTACTTTTTGTGAGATTAATAAAACGAGATCAGATACTTGCTTTAATGTGACGAATTTCAATAATCAGACGCGATGTGCCTTGAGATCGGA
>CAYJRI010000036.1:0-584 GCA_964372435.1 Candidatus Woesearchaeota archaeon
AACGCAAACAACGATATCAGTCCAAGAGCAATCAACGCCACCAAAGCTGTCGTTGCATACAATCCCACTCCTCTTTTAAGGTAACGAGCAAGATCATATTTCTTCTTCAGCTGGTCGTCTCCAGCATCAATGGTCACTAAGGTGCTCGTAATAATGAAAATAATCTGAACAATATAGATTCCAATAGAAACTTGCAGAAAATAGGGGGGAATCATCTTCGTCAGATCAAAAAGACTCAAAATATCAGAGATATTGCCTAGATTTGCAATCTCTTGATCTCCGGTAAGTTCAAATGCACTCTGTAATCTGTTGAGAATCAGAGCAATCATCGAAGCAAGACCAACCACAATCCCTGCCAATAATGGTGCAAGAAAGGTCATATTGCTCTTCATATCAGAAATAATCTCAGCAAGGATATCTCTCAATCGCTCCTGAATCCTCTGAATATTTTTGATGTAATCTGAAATCGCCAGCAGAGAGCGGGCAGCCACCTGAAGCCCTTTCTTCACAGCCTCAACCAAAATCCGCATACTCGTTGCAATCAGTGCTGAGGGATAATAAACAATCGCCCCCCTGCTCTTATG
>CAYJRI010000036.1:594-8345 GCA_964372435.1 Candidatus Woesearchaeota archaeon
GCTCTTATGAAAAATCGCGTTCTCTAAAGACATCCCACCCTGCTGAATATTAACATTCACTGTCCTAAAAAAATCTTCAGTCGCCTGTCCCCGAGTTGATTCAGCAACTTTGGCAAACGCAATTTCTGCAGGCGTCCCATCTCCCAACCGATTCCCCAGTTGGAAGAGAGAAGAAGAAAACTCCCTCTCTAAAAATTTATTCTGCTCTCGTGTTTTAATCAGCTCTCGCGTCTTCAGGTGATACGCATAGGAGAAAAAAATCGCAATCGAGAGAGGGATAAAAAGCGAAAGAATCAGCGCAATCGGAGAAAAAGGTCCAGCATACCCGTCAACAGTCTTCTTAAAGTCAAACAACTTCAGGTCTCCAAAAAAATCAATTCCCAGTTCCTGCAAGGTGTAATCACTTTTCATTCCAAGATACTCTGGCAAAGGCGTATACTGAAAAAGAAAGGGAAGAATACCAATGAAAAACAAAGGCAAGCAAAGAAGAAATGCAACAAAAAATGGCCTCTTGCTTTCATACTCTACATAAAGAGGATTCCTCTCTAGTGGGTCAGACTCTCCATATCCTCCAGGCCGCTTCAGCATAATCTCATTTGTTAAATAGAAGACAAAAAAAGGAATGACCAGATTAAAGAGGATAAAAACATGATACCACTGAAAAGCCCCTCCAATCAGCGTCGATGCCAGAGGAAGAAGCGCCAGGCCAAGCGTAGGCAAAATAATGCCAAGCATATAGAGATTTGTCAGAGGACTTCTTACTTCATGCGTATATTTCAACATCTTCTCATACACTCCATCTAAAATCACCTGAAGCGACCGCTCTAAAATCTGCACCCGTCTTTCTTCTGATGGTTCATACAATGAGCTCTCAAGCAGATGAATTGCCTCGACAAATTCAATGCTATAGTCCCTCCATCCATCAAGATACGCATCAAAACTTTCCTTTACCGTACTATACTTTCCTGTCTCAAGATCCCAGAAAATCTTCTTGAAGTCAGTAGCAAGCGGCTCTTGCAAATTCTGCGCTGCAAATGCCAAGGCTCGCTCAAAATTTGAGGTATGCTTCATATAAATAACCATGTACAAAACAGCAGATACCATCTGAGAGCTTGCCTTCAGCCTCCAGCGATTCGCCAATCTAAAGGGGATATTATACAAAAAATAGAAAACAAATAAAGAGAAAATAACAGATAAGAAAAAAAACATAATCGGAAGGTTATGGGTGTATAAATAAAGAGCAACAGCAGCCAAAATCCCGATCATAAAAAGAGCAAGAAATCCAAACAACGCCAGAGCCATAATTTGAGATGGAATGACATTAATATGTGCGAGTTCAATCTGCCTGCCAAGTTTCTCTTCATCCTTCGCAGATAACTTGATCCTTATCCAGTTCCCCAGAGAATTGCAAAAATTTTCATACGAGGAAGGATTCTCCAGCTCCTCGCGCACAAAAGACTCATAGTCTTGACTGATCTCAGAAAAATCACCTTCTCTCTGACGCTCAAGACCTCCCTGAAACCGCCCCTCATACTTCCTTAAAATCTCATCAACATTCATAATCCCTCTTTCCATAAATGATGAAAGAAGGATTAATAAAGATTAAGGTCTACTCTAAAAGATGGCAAAGAAAATCAGTGAAAAAGAAATAAAATCCTTCCAGAGAAAAATCCGCTCATTCTACAAAAAGAACAAGCGCAATCTCCCCTGGAGGAAAACCACAGATCCTTACAAAATCCTCGTCTCAGAAATCATGCTCCAGCAAACCCAAGTTGACAGAGTCATTCCCTACTACCAAAGATTCCTCAACACATTCCCTACTACCAAAGATTCCTCAACACATTCCCAAACCTAGAAGCATTGGCAAAAGCCCCTAAAGCCGAGCTCCTCAGAGCATGGTCAGGACTTGGCTATAACAGGAGAGTGTTAAGGCTTCAGCAAACAGCACAGCAAGGTCAAGGAATCCCGACAACAAGAAAAGAGCTCCTCCAACTGCCAGGCATAGGTCCTTACACAGCAAATGCAATCCTCGCCTTTGCCTTCAACAAATCAGTTCCAGTCATTGATACGAATATTCGCCGCGTATGCATCTACGAATTCAGCTTAAGGGAGAACATCTCCCAGGAAGAGCTTCAGCACATTGCTCAACAATGCATTCCTCGAGGGAAATCGCGAGTATGGCATAATGCGTTGATGGATTACGGCGCATTGAAAGCAACCTCAAGGCATACCAACATAAAATCCCTTTCAAAACAGTCTCCTTTCAAAGGCTCAACAAGATGGGTAAGAGGGTACATTGTCAAAACACTCCTCAAAGAAGAAATGCTTACCCCCACTTCTCTGAAAAAGCAACTCAGGGAAAAATACTCGTCAAAAATTATTGGCAAAATTATCGAGAAAATGCGAAAAGAGAATATCATTAAAAGAGAACACAACACCATAGCCTTTGCAGAGCAATAATCTTTTTTAACACTGAAGCTAAGAAAATTCATGAAATATCAACTCATCGACTATCGAGTCTGGAAACTCAGCCGTCTTGGTCCAAACATTGCCCCTTTCCTTACTAAGGAAGAAGGGAAAATCTGGGAAGCAGCACTACCTTGGCAAGACTCAAGAGACGATCCTGGTCAGGGTGAGATGGTCACTTATTTTACTCTAAAGCTCCTCGAAGAATACCCAGCACAAAGAGAAATTGCAGTCCCTGCTGCAATACTTCATGATATCGGATGGAAAGGAATAAATCCCCAAGTATTCAGAGAAGCAGTCAAAGCCAATAAAGATCATGATCTCAGGGTCATGCATCAAGAAAAAGGTGCCGCGCTGGCAAAGGATATCCTACGAGGGCTCAATTACTTCCCAGATTACATTCAACCTATTCTAAAAATCATCAGTGATCATGATACGAGAATCCATGAACCTTCCCTAGAAGGAAAAGTCATGATGGATGCAGATATCCTCTGGAGATTCACGCTTCCATGCAAAAATGCCTACCACAACGAATCTCTCGAAGAAATCATTCAGTATTATCAAAAAGAACTCTCAACTCCTTATCGCTTTTATCTTCCCGTCTCAGAAGAGATTGCCTGTCTCGAACTTGTGAATACTCTCTTCTGGTGCTTTCCACAAGCCTCCTCAAGACTGAAAGACTACACACCTCAACTTAAAAAAATCAGAGAACACTACACTTAAATATTCTTCACAGCCCCCTGCATCCACTTCTTCCACTCCGGAAAAACCCTTTCACTCAAGGGCAATCCAGTCTCCTTTCTTACAGCCTCAGAAATGGTGTAAAAGGCGTTATTTGAAAGAGCATTAAAACCAGCTTCAAGCAACTTTGGATTCTTCAGCTTCATCGCCATGTCATACAGCTCCCCTTTTATCTTCGCCCGAAGCATAATATTATCATACACTGCATCCCAATTCCCAGCCCAACCCTTAACAGAACTTGCCACAGCCTTAATCACCTCAGAATCCCCGTTAATCAAGTCAGGAGTTGGATCCAAAGAATCTTTCTCAACATTATAACGAAGAAGATCAACAAATCCCTTCTCCTCCAAAGGATCTTTAGTCCAGTGTTTCCTCACCTCAGTCAATCCAATCACCCGCCTAAAAGAATGCAGTCCGTCAGGACTTCGAATCGGATTAGCGACAATAATAACATCTGTCGCCTTAAAACTCGTGACAGGAACCGCCAGGTCATTCACAACCCTGTCAAAAACACCGTAGGGAGAAGCCCCATGAATCGTTCCTGCAACAACATTTGCCAAAGCACCTACACGCATGGCCTCATACAACGCCTTTGCCTCACTGCTTCTAATTTCTCCGACGATAAGAGAAGAATCTCCTAATCGCAATGAAGTTCTAATTCCTTCTTCAGCAGCAATTTCTGTCCCTGAGTGGAGCAGGGCAGAGCGCACCTTCATTCTCAAAATATCATACCCCAGCTTCCTCATAGCCTCTACAGGCAGCTCCAGCACATCCTCGAGAACAATAATCCGATATTTCGCCATAATTTCAAGCATCAAAGCTCCCAACAACGAGCTCTTTCCTGAACTGCGAGTTCCAGCAATAAGCACTGTCCTTGCTCCATCAATCAGAAAACTCATCAAACCTGCTGCAAAAGGATCAATCATCTTCTTCTCAATAAACAAAGGAAGTGTCCATGGCTCATCCCTATGTCTCCTGAATGCATACGCCAGCCCCTGAGGCGAAAGAGGCTGCTGGATAACAGCAACCCTCGCCCTTGCCTTTCCAATCAAAAGCTCTGTATCTAAAATAGGATTAGCGTCATCCAAAGGTCTCCCAGACAAAAGCCGAAATTTGCCAGCCCATGAATCAGCATCCTCATGGCTCGGCATAATATTGGTAACACATTCATCAAAATCAACATGTCTCACAAAAATCGGATTCCCCGACACAGGCGCATTCAATACAATATCTTGCAAATTTTCATCCTGCAACAAAATTTCAATCAACCCAAAACCAATCGTATGCCGCACAAGAATTCCCGCTAGTTTTTGAAGTTGCTGATAAGACAGTCTCACTCTCTTTGTCCTCGCCAACTCCTGCAGCAAATCCCTCGAAATATTAAAAAAAATCTGCCTAGTCCTCTCAGGATCAGTATACTCCTCTTGTTTTGGACGATGCTCAATGAGGATATTCCTTGCTAAATTTAACAGCATATGCTGATCCTCATCCAAAGCATACTCCGGAGGAATAATATGGTACAGATACTTCGCATCATTCTCCTTCTTGAGAATGGTCACTGTAGAGAGATCATATCCAGAAGCAATTTCATACTGCGAAACAATGTCAGCATCCTTCGGAAGAGAGGCAACAAGCCTTGTAAAAGTAAAATTAGGAATCACATCAGCACTGAAAATTTTATGGTACATGGTCCTGCCCTTGTACTCTCCTGCTTCTTCTTCAATCTTCAAATACTCCTTAATCAATTTCGTATCATCCATCATCCCCTTGACCTTTTCAAGAAGATTCAGATAAGGACCAGGGCTTTCCCCCACTACAGCCCTTCTCAACTCAAGATAGGCAAGCAAAGGATCTCCGCGTAACGTCGTCAGAAAATAGGTAAGAAAATTATACCTCTGCGAAACATTTCCACCAAATACCTGGAGTTTCTCCGGCGATGCAATCCTCTCTTCCTTTACCAAATACGTATAGAGCTGCGCCACCTCTAACAGCATACTGGTTTGTTCAAAACCATAATTGTAATTCCTCTGTTGCACCAACACTACCCTTGAAATGTTTTGATTCTCTGTTAAAAGATCAACAACCTGAGCCATCACCCCTGCAGAATCCTCGATCGAAGGTACAAAAGGGGCCCCAAGATAATTAATATAAAGAACGTCTTCTCCTCCTTCTCGCTCAATTTCATACGCATACAAAGGTGTTCCTGGTTTGAATAGCACTTTCCCTCTTTATAGAAAGAGCAAGAGAACAAAGGTTAATAAATATATAGGAAAAGCAAGATCAATTTCAAGTAATAGTAACAGTGAAATTCATCCTTCTCGTAAATCCTCCATCAACACCCGTAATATTAATCACATAGGTCCCAGTAGGTGTCCTCGTCTCATTCGTTGTAACATTGAATCGTGTAGCAAAGCTTGGATTCCCAAAAGCCTGATTAAACACACACGTAGAATTCGGAGGACAACCTTGATAAGAAAGATTCACTCGCTGTGTTGTCCCACTCAATAAAGTGACATTCACGAGAGTAGTTACCCTTGTTCCTCGCACAGCACTTCCACTCGTTGGGCTAGTTGAGATAGAGAAGTCAAATGTAGCAGGAGCTGCAGCTGCATTCACAGTCAGAGTATAGGTAGTAGTTCTCGTCAATCCGCCACCTGTTCCCGTAACAGTGATAGTATGGGATCCAGTTGGAGTCGAAGTACTTGTGCTCACATTAAGTGTTGAGCTAAAAGTAGGATTTCCAGAGCCAGGAAAAATGGTACACGTAGTTCCTGAAGGACAACCACTTACAGAAAGCGAAACGCTTTGGGTTGCTCCATTAAGCAAAGTTGCTGTTATTGTCGTAGAATTACTGCCACCCCGTGTCACACTCTCACTTGAAGGACTTGCAGCAAGAGAGAAGTTAAATGCTGGTGGTGTAGAGACTACTTGATAAACTGCAGAACCTGTTCCTTTAAAAGAAGGAGATGCTTCATTCAATGCTGTCACATTAAATGTATAATTCCCAACAACAGCGCTACTTAAAGAAGTGACCGTGAGATTTGTGCTTTTAGAACTTCCTGGACTAATATCGATAAGCCTATAAGCACCAAAAGATCGAGTCCAGCCTGCAGGAATCTGTGATGAAAGATTAAATGCAGAAGCTGCACAACTACTTGAATCCTGATTAGTAACAGTAACATTATAATTAAGAGGAGTCCCTGCAGTTCCACTTTTAGTTGCAGGTACCACCGATACCGTCGGATTTGCTCTCTTACATGCAGGAGCTGCAGCTGCATTCACAGTCAGAGTATAGGTAGTAGTTCTTGTCAATCCGCCGCCGGTACCTGTCAAAGCAATAGGATAAGTTCCTGCAGGAGTAGATGCGTCTGTTACCACAGTGAATGTAGAGATGTAAGTAGGATTCCCAGAACTCGGAGAGAAAGAACAAACAGCCCCTGTGGGGCATCCACTTGACGAGAGAGAAACAGGTTGAGATATTCCTCCTAAGAGGTTTACCGTTGTTGTAGCATTAACACTCTCACCCTGAACAACACCCCCACTTCCAGGAAAAACAGAAACTGAAAAATCAAATAATGAGTGATTCACCAAAACAGGTAGCCAATCTAAATAACAGGTAGGATTACCCCCTAATCCACCCTTCCTACAGACAGCAAAAACGCGTAAGCTAACGTTATTGAGTTTTTCAGGAGTCCATGCAAGATCATTGGTAACATCAATAAAAAAAGATTGCTCAGCAGTATTCCCTCCAACTCGATGATAAGGTCCATAAGTCAAGCCCCCGTCACCACTTACTGCAACATCAATATATCCTAGTGGATTGCTGGCAAAAAAATCAGCTCTCACCATAACTTGATCGATACTTGCACTACTTGGAATGGAAAAATTGTAATTTCTCCATGTAGAAAACCCGCTTCGCACTGTAGCGTAAGCCCTGCTTGTATCGTCGGCAGATGCTCTTTCACAGTAGCTCCAACCACCAGAACTTGTACCTCCGCGGCATATAGAAGGAGAGTTTTGATCAACGACATACCCTGTAGGGCCTCTTTTCAAAGCAATAATCAAGAGAAAGATAATAATCACCACTAAAAGTATCCCTAGCCATACAAACATATTCTTTTTTTTATTCGCCTGCTTTTTCTTCACCATCTTTTCTCCTAGGAAAAGGAAACAAGGGTATATAAATTTTTTTTTTTTGAAATTTCTCTTTAGTCATTCAGAAAGAGTAAAATCTTCCGAAAAAATGCTCAAAAGCCAAGGCATCTGTCTTAAAGAGAATAAGACAGATGCCTTAAAGCAAAATCTTTATAAAGTCATCTGTCTTAATAAAGGTAAGGCAAATGTCTTAAAATGAAAAAGCAAGAAATTATAGATGAAGTGCTTGATGAAATCAAAACTGCTTCGCAAGATCCAAGAGGCTTAAAAGCACATCAGCGAAGATTGATTCTAACACTTTCTCTAGGAGCTACAACTCTTCTTGAAATGTATTTCAGAAAACTCAATGTGTGGAAAGAAGGCTCGCAGTTGAATCATCTTTGGTTTCG
>CAYJRI010000037.1:0-8286 GCA_964372435.1 Candidatus Woesearchaeota archaeon
AGTGACTTGACATGCTCCGACGCCACAGGTAGTTTGTCCTAGATTTTCATCCACTTGTCCATCGCAGTCATCATCAATGCTGTTGCAGACCTCTGTTGATGGTGTTCCTGGAGTGCAGGTTTCAGCTCCTGCTGTGCACACTGCCTGAGCTTGGCATGCTCCTACTCCACATGTATTCCCTGTTTGCGTCCCATCTGCAACAGGCGTATTTGAACATCCTGTAAATGCATTGCACGAATCTGCTGTACAAATGTTGTTATCATTACAATTTAATGTGGTGGTTGATGTACAAGATCCAGTTCCATTACATGCGTCATTCAATGTGCATACACTTCCGTCATTACAAGTTGAGCCTGCTGATTCATATTGACATGTTGCTGAACAACAATCTCCATTAAGCGTATTTCCATCATCGCATTGTTCACCTGTCTCTATAACATTGTTACCACAAATAGCTACAACACAAACATTTTCTTCATCTACCTGATCGTCGCAGTCATTATCAATGTTATCACATACTTCTGCAGAGGGTGGGTTTGGAGTGCACGTCTGAGAGACTCCAAATACACAATTATCTACTGTCACTTGACAAGCTCCTATACCACAAGTCGTTGTACTGAGGGCTTCATCAATAAAGCTATCACAGTCATTATCTAAGCTATCGCAGACCTCGGGAGTTGGAGTTCCTGGAGTGCAGGTTTGAGACTGTCCATTAACACAGTTGTTTATAGTAACTTGACATAATCCTACTCCACAGGTTGTGGTTCCTAGATTCTCATCTATCTGGCTATTGCAGTTGTCATCTATACTATTGCAAATTTCAGTTGCTCCTGGATTTATATTAGGATTGTTGTCATTGCAATCTGCAGGAGGAGAAAAGCCATCGTTATCATTATCAAGAGTTGCATTGATAGTTACTATCAATGTTTCTGAAAATCCTTCATTCTCATTGGGAGAGTTATCCTTGCATGAAATAAGCCAAGTGTAGACTCCATTTTCAAGAGATTGGGAAAAGTTTTGCACTATACTTTCTTCTACAGAAGTATCATTCTGGAGATTGCTTCCATTCACGAATAAGGAGCAGCTTGCAATGGAGGAAGAGACATCAGTTACATTATAGATGAAGGTTACATTACTAGACGGAATCACCACTGAATTATTTTCAGGACTAATGAGAGCGATGACTGGAGTATCATTGTCAACAAAGCAGACTCCGCCTTCATCTATCTGGCCATTGCAGTTGTCGTCGATTCCATTGCAGAATTCTTGGATTGGTGGAAGAGATGTGCAGTTCTGTGAGATTCCATTGATGCAATTGCTGACAGTTACTTCACAGGCACCTGTTCCGCAGGTTGTTGAGCCAAGGTTTTCGTCAATCTGGCTATTGCAGTTGTCGTCAATGCCATTGCAGGTTTCTGTTGCATTGGGGTTGACATTTGCATTCGTGTCATTGCAGTCTTGAGGTGGAGAGAAGTTGTCAAGGTCTTGATCGAAAGAAGTGTTCATGACTGTGAGGGTTCTTGTTCCTGAAGATGCGATATTCTGAGATGAAGAATTATCTTGGCAGGTAATTTGCCATTGGTAGACTCCGTTGGATAGGTTTACAGTAAAGTTTTGTTCTATGCCCTCGCTTACGTTGGTGTTGTTTACTGTGATGCCATCAACACTCAGCGTGCATAAGGTAATTCCAGATCCCGGATCATTAACAATGTACATGAAGACAACAGTGTTGCTGTTGGTTATTGCGTTATTTTCTGGAAGGATGAGATTTGCTATGGGAAAGTCAATATCAGTTTGCGAACAGGTGAAGGTACAATTTTTCGCACCTCGATCATTCCAGTTATCGATAGTGTCACATTTATTGAGGTCTCCTGTATTCATACTGTCTGAGAGCATGTCAAGATTATTTTTGCATACTAAATTATGGTTCGCGGTATTTCCAGAAGAGGCAGTAAAGCTGATTCCGTTTACTGTACTATTCCCGACCACATTGAACTCTAGGGTATTATTGTTTGAGCCACCAAAATCCATTCCTGTGGTATGCTTTTTTGCATCATTGAGGTAGAAGTAGCTTACGTCAGAGTTGATAATGAAGAAGCCTGCATTGGAATTATTTGCCAGAGCATTGAAGAAATATTCATTTTTTTGAGAGAAGTCTGTACGGATTCCATGGCCTTTGTTGCCTGTAATGGAATTAAAGAGAGCAAGATTATTGTGTGCTTCAACTCCTTCTATACCAATCCCGCTATTCTCATGGATCAATTTGCGCGGAATGTCGCACCTATGGGGAATATCTGCGAAAGGAACGCCAGGACCAGCGAAATCATCAAGTGCTAAATCAGGGATCACAAAGGTTCCCAAGACATTCTGATGTGCATTCAAGAGTGAGAATCCTCCTAGGGTATTATTCTTTATGTTATAAGGGCCAAAGATATTTTGATGGGAATCCTCGATACGTATTCCAAATCTCTTGTTCAAGGAAATATTTCCTGTTTCATTGCTACTGACTTCTCCAAAATGTTGCACTTGGATTGCTTGTGGATTGGCAATGCGATTCTCGTGAGAGCGTGTCATGAAAATACCATTTCTTCCATTTTTTTCAACCACAGGGCATGCGACAAGAGAATTGTTTCCTGATTGATTCATGAAGATTCCTTCTTGTCCATTTTCTTTAATGCTGAAGGTTCTTATGCGATTGAAATGCGAGTTTTCTAATGCTACTCCATGTTTTCCACTTTTTTCAGAGTTGAAAAGTATAAGCCCATTCCAAGAGGATGCATTGAAAAGAACTCCGTGTTCGCTGGCATTCAAGCTCATTCCTAAAAATATTGAATGAGTTGCATTATGGGCTGCAAGACTGTTTCCTGAGTTGTTGATGGCTGCGAATCCTATTAGATTATCCTGAGAGGATCGCACTTCTATTCCGCCTCTTCTATTGAAGGAGAGGGTAGAGCTAATCCTGTTGGTATGTGAAGAGGAGAGAGCAATTCCAAGAGAGGCGTTTTCTATAGTTGCATCGATTTTATTTTTATGGGAGTCTTTCATTTCTATTCCATTGCCTGTTGTATTCACTATGAGGAATGCAGGGAGGATGTTGAAGGAGCTGTTGCTCATATTGACAGCTGTTTTTTTCGTGTTCGTTAAAGTAGTGATGGAGACAGTATTGTAATTAGAATTTTCCATGACTAGTCCAAGGTTGTTGTTTTCACCTGCAAAGCAGTAGAGAGAATTGTTCTCTGCATTTTTGAGGAAGAGGGCTTTATCTGTTGCATTGTCGAGTGAGGAGATGCAGTAGATCGTATTTTTTGAGGATGATTCTATGCTCATTCCTATCGCATTATTGGGGAGAGATCCTTGGATAATATTGTCCTTGGAGTTGAGCACTTTGATTCCAATATCTTTTTTCTCTACAGTGAGAGAGACATAGTTGCGATCTCCTGTAACCGTCGCTCCTATGCCTCCAGGAGTGTCTACGGTAAAGCCTCCGACAGAGGCATCATTGGTTGCAATGGTGAAGGTTGTTATTCCTGTAACATTGGTTTCAATAGGTGTAAGAAAGACTTTTTTATTGACATTGACTGCTTCTGGATAATTTCCTTCGCAAACATAGATAATGCCTCCTGCAGGTGCTGCATTGACTGCAGCCTGGATGGTAGTGTAGTGAAGACCTGAGCCTCCATTGTAGCAAGTGCCTGTGCAAGGAGGCGTTACTCCAGGCGGGCAGGGACAAGAGCAGGTGAAAAAATCCTCGGAGTAAGTAACACAGGGAAGAGATGGTGTCGGAGTGCCTCCACAAGGAGAGTAAGGATTGTTATTTTGATTGTCTACAATACGAGCATTGCCTTCAAAGGTTGCTGCAGGAGCTGTGTTGACGATGACGTCAAAGGTTACTGAAGTATTGCCTCGATTTCCCCAAAAATCTGTAGCACAAACCATCAACACATAGGTTCCATTGTAGAGTTCTTCAGTTGTGATATTTGGCATAAAGAAATTATTGATACAGCTTGTAGGGGGGAATTCTGGCGGGCCAAACACATAGGTCCATGTACTGATCTCTTCATTGGCAGAAACCTCGAGAGGGACCATCATAGATGGGGGACCAAAAGTGACTGTGAGAGGTCCAAATTTCGATTTGTTTTTTGGGGCATGAATGGTAATGTTGGGTGGCAGATTGTCAAGAACTTTGAAGCTGATTTTTGCATCATACACGATTCTTTCAAGGACCGGGGCGTTGGTGACAATTTCTCCAGGATCTGTCTGCGCAAGATATGCTATGAGGGCATTTCTGGTTGCGAGGTCAAAGGTATTGTCCCTTGGATCTAAATTAGTTCCTAGCCATGCATTGAGGAAGAGCTTGAGTTCGACGACAGAATCATCACTATCATTCAGATTGAGGCTTGGTTGCTTCTTTGCAAATTTTTCTTTTGCATTGGTATTGATGATGTCTACTGCATCTATTCCAGGAGTGTAGAGACCATCTTTGTTGACATCGATCACAATATTGTATTTTCCTCCTGTTCTTAAGATATCTTGTTGCGTGGGTTTTTCCCAGATTTTTTCTGTAAATGCGCCCTTATTGTCAGTGGTTTTTGAGAGTGGAGAGGTGAGCCCTTGAGCAACCATGTTCATCTGAGTGAGATTAAAACTCTCTCGCTTCCAATTTCTCCTGAGATCGAATTTGACAACATAAACATCTACAGGTTTGTTCTGTGGCAAGCCAGCTGCCTTGACATAAATGGTATCAGTAGTGTTGAATTTCTTTTTTACCTTGGTGTTGTCATGTGCAGTTGCTCCATATACTCTAAATCCCATCTCTGCATGGTAATCTACGACGTCATCTGCTTTATCAAAATTGCTATCAGCAGGATTGACATTCAAAACAAGATTGTATCTTCCATCTCCAAGCCTCGCTTGAGTGTCATAGATAAAATTAGAGGGAGAGTTCCATATTTTCTCCTCTGCAAGGTTCTTATTTTTTGGTTCAATGCCATTTCCAAAAGATTCAATGTTAATAGTTCCATTATTGTCTGTTTTGATTCTTTTTTTGCTTACCTTAATATTATCGAGAGCGGGATTGTTATTTCTGAATTGAGCAGCACTGATTTGGCCGTGCTTGATAGTGTAGATGTCAACCTCTGTGGTATTTGGCTGACCAACTGCTCTTGCATAAATGCCATCATCTTGGATTGAGAAGTTTCTCATGAATATGCCATTTTCAGTCAGGGTATCCACCCCGATAATGTTTGAGATGACAAGGGCAAAGGGTTGTTGAGGGTTTGGACTAATAACATCTGTTGACTGAATGGTGATGTTGTAAAGACCATCATCAGGCATGCGCAAGACTACTTTTTCTACATTGTTTGCCTTATTGTCTCTGGCTGCTGGATTTGCAGTTGAAGAGCCATCTGCATTAAAGGCATTTCCCCGATAAACTGTTCCTTGAGGAGATACGACAATAAGATCAAGGTCATGGATGATTTGATTTCCAGCTGTTGCACCGCCAGGAGCAACTCCAGGAGCTGGTTTATCTGTCCAAACCAAAGTTATGGAGACAGGTTTGTTGAAGGAGAAGCGCACTTGCGTGAAATTGAGAACTTCATTGTCAGTATTAAGGATTCCAGAGGTTTCATCTTTGAAGCCAAGAGTCGTGAACCTGTTGGAGGGGGAAATTGAATTTGTGAAATTCACTCTTCCCCAGCCTTCATGATTGTTAGGAGCTGTCCTACCAGCTCCATTTCCAGCTCCATATTGCCCTGCCATGTCTTGGGCTCCGTTAATGATGGTTGCTTTTAAGAGTGCTGCACTTGGATTGATGCGGATATTTCTGAGCGTGCTTGAGTTGTAATATTCTCTGATGAGAGCTATGGTGCCGGCAGTGAGGGGAGTTGCCATACTTGTTCCATCCATGAGGATATAGAAAGGTTGGAGAGTATTGGTTGCAGGAAGGAGATTATCAGCGCCTACACGAGCATGACTGGATCTTGTTGAGAGGATATAGGTGCCTGGTTCTGCAACATCTGGTTTAATCCTGACAGTATTGGCTGTGCCAGGACCTACGGTTCTTCCTCTACTGGAGAAAGCTGCCATTTCTTCAGGATCATCTGCCTTATGATCTGTTCTTAGGGGGTTAACGTTAAATTTGTTTCCATTAAAAACAAGGGATAAACCATAGGTATCTGCAAAATCTTCTCCTGAAGGAGCAAAACCTGGTAATGTTAGGAAGGCAGCACCATTTGCTGTTTGAATTCCTGCTGTTAACCCAGCATGAATGATTTGATCTGTTCCAGCATTATATACTCCATTTCTATTGCAATCGTTGAAAATCTCATCGCCCCCCCAACCATCAAAAGTTGCAGTGCCCCCAACAAAAGGATCATTAGCCCAGTGCATATTATAGATGGCAGCGCCTACTGCGGTTTGGACTCCTGTAGTTGCACCTACATAAGTATTTTCACCTGCATCGTATTGGCAGTCATTATCTCCATCAAGGAATAACTCATCTACTCCTCGGTCATAGATGGGAAAGGCGGGAAAACCTCCAAGGGCAAGGGTATTGGTTGTTGAGGGATCTTGCGCATAGGAGTCACCATCATTATTCGTGTTAAAGACAGGGTTACCTCCTCCGGCAACTTCTATGGTGTCTTCATTAATGTTATTGTCTGCTGCGTCGAAAAAGCCAGCAACACCTCCCACATCTGTAGCATCTCCATCATGATCTATCAAGATTCCATTTCTATTATTTTCAGAGGCTCCTACAGTAAGGATGTTTTTTGCAAAAGCCTCTGCGCCGATGTAGGCTGGATCTACTTCTCCATTTCCAGCTCCTGCAATATCATCTCCATAATTCCCTGCTGCAAAAAGAATAAGCATATCTTGATTTGCCTGTATAAAGGTGTCAATCTGGTTCGAGGATACTGTGTAGCGATGTCTTACTGTTACTCTACGGTCGCCCCAGCTATTGGAGTGAATCCTTGCATTGTTGGGGTTATAGGCTGGTGCAAAGAGATTGTTGAGATTGTTAGGAATTCCCTGAAGGCCTTGGGAAGTAGCATTCTCTACTGCTTGAAACACAAGGCTGGCACCGTATGCAACTCCACGGATGCGTGGCTGTCCTACTCCTGCAGCTGCATCTCCATCTCCAAGAGCAGAGCCTGCGACATGGGTGCCATGACCTGAGTTTGTGTCATTGGCTCCATCTCCTACAAGATCAATAATGATATTCACTCTTGGGCGGAAGTCTGCATGAAGGTTGACATTATTGACTCCAATGTCAAGGCCTGTGTCTGCAACTGCTATGATTTGATTACTTCCTGTTAAACCAAAGCGATTGTTTTCTGGATTGGCAGGATCTGCAACATCAATGATTCTTCTTGCAATATTATTGAAAATAATATAGTGGGGGGGAGTGTCTACAACATGGATGTCAGCAAGGAAGGCAATGTCTCTTGTTTTATTTTCAGGAAGAGTTACTTGAAGGGTTGAGGAATCGAGTTCAATCACTTCTCCACCAAGACCTTGAAGAGCTGTTTTTACTCCTTCAAGATTTCTAAAGACAAAAACTCTGAGGGTGATGTTTTCTGAGGCATTTGCAAGTTCATTAGCATTGAATGCCTCTACCAACTCTGGAGAGAGCTTGTAGGCTGGTTGATAGATATCTGCAAATCGCACAAAGGGTTTTGCCTTGATCTCATCTAAGGTGAGAGAAGAGTTGATCAAGAGTGCATCTTCGGGGATGAATTCTTGTACCACTCCAAGAGTTGCAATGTCTGCCTCAGAAGCTCCATCAGAGACTTGGACAATAAAAAATCCTGTTGGAGTTGCTGTTATCAAGGAGGAGGAGACATTAGCTGTTTCATTGAGAGGATCAAAAGCACCTATGGAGAGGAAAAGATTGAGGTCACAGGCATCGCCCTTGCCATCGCTATCTGCATCTTCTTGAAAGGGATTGGGAATGGGACAGTTATCCTGGAAGTCTGGAACATTATCATTGTCAGTGTCAGGAGCATCAAGGACTGTGATACTGAGTGTTTTAGTGTCAGTGAGATTTCCATCAGAGGCTGTGAAGGCAACAAGGTAAGAGCCTGCATCTTGGGTCGTAGGATTCCAGGAAAAGAAGCCTGTCACAAGATCAAAAACAAAGCGGCCAGGAAGAATAAGGGACGCGTTTGTTTCGAAAATAAGGGTGTCAGTGTCGGGATCAGAGGCATTTAACTGTATAGAGAAGGTATCTGATTCATTTACAGCAAGGTCTGGAATGGCTTGGAGGAGAGGAGGATTATTAGGAGA
>CAYJRI010000038.1:0-8215 GCA_964372435.1 Candidatus Woesearchaeota archaeon
AAAGAAATAGAAAAAGATATTCTTCAATCCTACAAACAGCTCAATGCGAAATGGGTCGCTGTAAGAAGTTCTGCAACCTCTGAAGATAGTTCAACAGCAGCATGGGCAGGACAATTAGATTCTTTCTTAAACACAACGGATTCTCAACTTTTAGAAAACGTAAAAAGATGTTGGGCATCTTTATTTACTCCGAGGGCAATCTTTTACAGATTTGAAAAAAATCTCCATAATGAAAAGATTTCTGTTGCAGTTGTTGTTCAAAAAATGGTAGAGAGTGAAGTTTCTGGAATAGCCTTTTCTGTGCATCCAGTCACTCAAGATTATAATCAACTCATTATAGAAGCTGGCATAGGCTTAGGAGAAGCTATTGTTTCAGGGCAAATCACTCCTGATAGTTATGTTGTTGAAAAGAAAGACTGGATTTTGCTGGAGAAAAATGTTGCTGAACAAACCAAGGCTCTCATCAAAAAAGTAGGCGGAGGCAACGAATGGGTTAATTTAGGAGAAGAAGGAAAAAAGCAGAAACTCTCTGATGAAGAAATTCTAGAACTTTCCAAACTAATTATAAGAATTGAAAAGCATTATGGTTTTCCTGTTGATATTGAGTGGGCTTTTGAGAAAGGTAAATTTTATATTGTGCAGAGCAGGCCGATAACGACGTTGACGGCGAAGGAAGAGTTTAAGAAACCAAAGTACCATAAACATCAACGTGATTATACGCTTCTGGGAACATCTCTTGTGTTTGAGGCAAATTGTAATAAGAAAACAGTTGATTACTTTTCCTATAAACCCAATCCTATGTTTATTCTTATTGAGAACGGTATACTTTATCACTTTATGTCAGAGGAAGACTCAATTAATAGGAGTAAATTGTGGGTGGAGAAATACAGTAAAGTTGAGGTACTCCTAAAACATAAAAAAATTCATGATATTGTTCTTAAGGAATATAGAGAATTTCTTTCAAAAAAATACTCACAACCTCTTCAGGCCTTGAAAAAGATTCATCAATATTTTGCTGATCTTCTTCCTATGATTTTAGTTGCGATTGAAATTCCAGAATATGCAATGGAAAAAGTAAGTAAAGAAATTATTGATATTTGTATGCAGATAAGAAAAGAGAATGAAGACGTTTACAAAATTGGATTTAGCTTTCAACAAAGGCTTCTTGAAGAAGTCGAAAAAGAAAACTCTCTTGAACCAAAGACTCTTTCTTACCTCACTTCAGAAGAATTCCGAAAGTTTGTTGATGTTAAAGAGCTCCCAATTGAACTTAAACAAAGAAGAAAATTTGTACTTATTCGGCAAGCGCCTGAAGGAGAAAGCATCTATTATGATAGGAATTCCCTTAAAAATTTTGATCTCCAAGAAGAGGAGCAGGTTTCTAGAAGCGAGTTTAATGGAAATGTTGCTTACCCTGGAAAAGTTAAAGGCAAGGTTAGAATTATTAGACTTCTTGAAGATGCAAATAAGTTAGAAGAAGGAGAGATTTTAGTGACTTCTATGACAGATCCTCGTTACGTTTCTATTATGAAAAAAGCTGCAGCAATAATAACTGATGAGGGCGGAGTTACTTGTCATGCTGCTATTGTATCCCGAGAACTAAAAAAGCCTTGCATAATTGGCACAAAAGTCGCAACACAAGTACTGAGGGACGGAGATATGGTTGAAGTCGATGCTAATAATGGAATAGTTAAAATATTGGAGAGGAAAAAATAAATCCCACCAAAAAGCTTAAATACTCTCTTGTTTACTTAAAGTAAACAGTTGTTTACTTTATTGCATATCAATGATATTGCTTTAAAATTTATTAAATGTAACTTTTCGCATAAGTTGTGAAATTGCCTTGATAAAATGCCAGAAGAGAAATCCAGAATCCCCCAGTCAAAAACATCAATTAAAAAAGCGTATGAAAATTGTCTGCAAAGGAAGAAATTTAGACAGGTAGAAAAATCTTCTTTTGCAGATTATCTATTAAGAGCCCAAAAAGATCTCGCCTCTGCAGAAAGAGATTTTAAAGCCAAGGACTTCCATTGGACAAGAATTAAAGCGTACCAATCACTATTCCACATTTTAAATGCGATTTTAATTAAAAAAGAGGGGTATTTCTCAAAAGATCACAGTTGTGTTATTGCAGCATTAATGAGCGGGAATATCATAACAAATGAAATAGCTAAAAAGCTGCATTTAATTTCAGAGAAAATAAAAAAAGAGATCACTTCTAAGGAAGTCTATCAAGATATAGATGAATTCAGAATCCAGAGAAATTTCGCATTATATAAACCAAAAGCATGGGAAGACATTACAGAAAAAGATATAAGGGAGGAATTAGAAAAAATTAAAGAAAATTTTAAAATTCTTGTGGAATTACTATGAATCTTATAAAATCTCTTCCCTTAAGCGAAACAAAATTAAGAATTTTGCTAGAGATATATGCTGAAGGAGAAGATTATCTAAGAAATATAGAGAAAAAAACAAAAATAAATCCCTCTCTTTTATTTAGAAATCTAAAAAATCTGGAAGAGGCAAAAATAATAGAAAAATCAAGAAAAGCAAATGGAATTTTTTACTCTCTAGCGAATGAAACGAATTTATTTCTTATTCCTATATTAGAGAAATATTATCTAAGCAAAATAATAGAAAAACATAGAGAGATAAAGACCCTAGTAACGTTATTGCAAAATAACAAAGATATAATGCATATTTCAAACAAGGTCTATATTTTTGGATCCTTTGTTGTAGGGGAAGTATCAAAAAAAAGTGATATCGACATTCTTTTTATCTCTAAAGAAAAAAAAGAAATAGTAAGATTTTGCCGTGAGGCATCAACAATTATTGGAAGAGATATTAATCCTTTAGTTTACACACCAAAACAATTTAAAACTGAATTAAAAAATAAAGAGCCTCTTTTGACATCAATTGTAACTAAAATAAAAAATAGAGTGATAGTAAAATGAAGAAAATTGCCATAAAGATTTTAAAAGATGGAGATTTAGTAGAAGTCGATGCTAATAACAGAATAGTTAAAATTCTTGAGAGGAAAAAATGACCGAAGAAATAAGCAACCAAGAAAGGGAAGTTATGGTAAGCCATCAATCTGATTTGCTTACTCAAGACCTTATCTTAACAGGAATTTTCAAGCATTGTAAATTTACAGATTATGGATTAAGTTTTGATTTTCCATATATAAGATATGAACATGGAAGTGGAGATATATCCTACCCTGTTTGGCAGGTTGAAGAACTTAAATCTTTAGAATTGTCTGAAAAAGATTTAATAAAATTAATAATTTTTCTTGAAAAAGAACTATCTCAATACAAAGAATTTCTAAAAGTCTTTGGGGAACAAATAAGATCAGGTAATGATAAGGTAAAAAAGATAAAAGAATACTTTGACAAATCTCTTAAAGGTGTAAGCACTATTCCTTATTTTGCTTTTGAAATAGCTCTATATAAAAAATTAGAAGATGAAGGAATTTCTCCTAAAGATATTCCATCTTCGTTAACAGATACAAGTTTGGCTTCTCTTGAACTAGAAAAAATTTCTCAAAAACATAAGAAAGAATTAGATAAATTAAAAGAGTCGGGTGGAAAAATCTCAATATCAAAAGAAATTAAGAATGATATTAAAGTTTTTTGTGATAGATTTGGTTATTTAGGAATGATTTATTTCAAAGGAAATCCATGGACAATTCCAGAAGCATATAGGATGCTTTTCGCTGTTGAATCTAAAAAAGGAGAAAAAAGAGAATCTAAAGAACTATCAAAACATACTAAATTTGCAGCAGATTTATTAAGATTAAGAACACAAAAATGGGAATTAATGTGTAATGGTACTTTTCTTTTTAGAAAATTTATAAAAGAATATTTTTCTGACGAGATAGTTTATGAAAATCTATTAAATCTTAGAGTAGAAGAATTGTTAGAACTTGTTGAAGGAAAGTACCCCAAAGAGGATCAAGGGCATGGAAGAGAATATTTTAGCTTAGAAATCAAAGAAAATGGTGTATTTCTATCAACTGAAAAAAAAGAAATTGTTCAACATAAAGAAGAAATTAAAGAAAAAGAAATAAAAGGGGTTATAGCTCAACCAGGCAAAGTAAAGGGAAAAGCTAGAATAGTATTAAGTCATAAAGAAGTATATAAAGTTGGACAAGGAGATATATTGGTTACAAAAATGTCTACACCTGATTTCCTTCCTGCCATGAAAAAGGCAGCAGCATTTGTAACAGACATTGGTGGAATAACTTCACATGCTGCGATTATTGCTCGAGAGATGCAGAAACCATGTATTATAGGCACTAAGATCGCTACTAAAGTGTTAAAAGATGGAATGGAAATTGAAGTGGATGCTGATAAAGGTATTGTTAAAATCCTTAAAAAGTGATCAATCTTAATTAAGAAATGGAAACAAAAAATAAACTCCAGCTCTCAAATCCTTTCTATACCATTTCAGGAAAAAAAGAACGAGAAACCCTTGAAAAAGATCTCAAAATCATCAAAGAAAAGGAACTGATCGACCGATTTATCAGAAGAAGAATTGTTTTCTTTATGGACGGATATCGATATGCAACTAAAGCTGTAGGGAGAAGGTGGGGAATCCAAGTGAGTTTCTTTGAATCCGGGCACGATCAGATTAAAAAAGCCTATACCTCAAAGCACCTCGAACCCGAAGCAGCGGAAATTTGGTGGGGCATGATGGACAAAGACAAAAACTTCTCAAAAAAATTAATCCAAGAACTCCTTAACATTATTGTATGGGAAAAGAAACTCGCAAAAACCATTCCTCAAAGAGAACTTTCAAAAGAAGAAATAGAAAAATACCTGCTTATGCATCTGGACTGGTGGATTTCATTTTTTGAAGTCGCTTACCTTTGGTTTTGCACCGATAATATCAAAGAAAGAATAGATCAAGAATTATTAAAATCCTGGAAACCTTTTCTTTACAAAGGTAAATTGATCTCTGCAAAAGAATTCATAGAATCCGTATACCGACCCATGAAATTTCCTATGTCAAGTATAGAACAACGAGATTTACTCAAAATTGCAAAACTCCAAGGAAAAGCCCAAGGAAAAGCCCTGCAAGAACATATCCAAAAATACCACCATCTCTCTCACCACAATATTGATGATGAATATTTTAACGAAGATTACTACAAAAGTAGAATAAAGGCGCTTCAAGACACTCAAGAATATGAAAACCAAAAGAAAGCACTCGACACAGCAGATCAAGAGCTTATGCACGCAAATGAACTCCTTAAAGCAGCGCCTCTTCCTGAGTGGCTGAAAGACCGCATTGAATTTGTAAGATGGTTTATGTATCTGCGAACCGAAAGTGTTGATCACTATATGCTCGTTAACGCCTCCTATAAACCTGTCTTCCAATCTTTTTCTAAACTCTTCGGCCTGTCCATGGACCAAGCACTCCATATGACCTACGAGGAAATCATCTCCAGTGTAAGAAAAGGAGCCCTCTCAATTCCAAAAGCCTTAATCCAAGACAGAACTCATAATGGATATGCTTACCTAATCTCAGTCAACGGAGATTATCTCGTAACAGGAAATGAAATCGATGAACTCCAAAAACTTGTCGTAGGAGAACAGAAAGAAAAAGATATTCAGGAGTTTAAAGGCCAGGTCGCGTATCCAGGAACTGCAAAAGGTAAAGCACGTGTCATCCTGGACAGACGCTTTGCTCATGAACTCCAAGAAGGAGAAATCCTTGTAACTACCATGACCTCTCCTGAATTTGTACCCTCCATGAAACGCGCCTCTGCAATCATCACCAACGAAGGAGGAATTCTTTGTCATGCAGCGATTATGTCACGTGAATTAAGAAAACCTTGTGTGATCGGGACAAAGACAGCAACTGATGTGATAAAAACAGGAGATTTAATAGAGGTAGATGCTAATAATGGAATTGTTAAGATTCTGAAGAAAACTTCCTAAAGTCTTGAAAGATCTAAAGGATAATCTTGCCCATTTCTTTGTAAGGAGGCTTGATATGAACCAGATTTTTCTTTCTGATCGAGAATAAGCATTGCAAATGCTTCTCTGTCAAAAATACCTCCTATTTCATTAACATCTTGAATTGGTATAGATTTTACAGTATTCATTGCCGCAATTGCCAGGGCTTCAACAAGTGATCCATGTGTTGCCAAAACACCTAACTTTTTTCCATGTTCTAAAGTGGAAATAGCATTCTGCAAACATTTTCTTGATCTTTGAACCACTTCATTAAAAGGCGTAATTCTCACCCCCCCATATTCTGTAGCTTTTGGTTGAGCAATCCATTTCCTAATATATTCTTCTAAACCCTCTTTTTCCACTGCTTCTTCATTATAAGCTAAATCTTCATAACCTAATCGAGAGTCTACTTGAATTTCTGCTCCGTGAAAGGAAAGGTTATCTAAATCTTCTTGTGATGTTGGAATGGGAAACAAGTAAAATGCTCCTGCAAGAATAGCTTTACCCGTATAAAGAGTTCTTTTCTTATCACTATGGTAAAGAAAAGCAGTTTCTGTATTATCTGATTTAGTATGAGGTCTTAATACACCCCCTGTATTTTCATAGAGTCTGGTGATTGAATCGCCCGTAATAGCGTCTAGTCTTTTTCCATCAACGTTAAGAGTATCTCCATGCCTTGTCATAACAAGGATTTTTCTTTGAGTTTTCATGAAAATGACAGTAAAGGCGCATATTTAAATCTTTTTATACCTTTGTAACTATATAGTAGTTAACCGAAAGATTTATAAATAATCTATATTAAGTTATTTTAACTTAAAATGAATAAATTAAGCTAAAATGAAAGAAAATAACGAATTAGTTGATATAAGTTACGCTGCTAAACTACTTGGAGTAAGCAAGCTGACTCTAAGAAATTGGGACAGAGAAGGAATTCTAAAAGCTGTAAGAGTTGGTAATAGGGGAGACAGGAGATATAAGAAGTCTGATCTTGAGAAGTTTTTAACAAGGCATAAGAATCCTGTGGAGGAGATAGATAAAGAGAGATTAGAGAAATATATTGAAAATAATACTTTTTGGATGGAAGAAGGCCCGGTTCTGCCAATTACACTGGATATGGGGCTTCAACGAATGACAGATCTCGGAGATTACTTCAAGCCAGCTCTTACATTTTGTATTTTTATGAATCAGAAGGATTATTTTACTCAAATACTTGGTATTGAAGAATCAATAGCTCACTGCAAGGCGCAATTTAAGTCATTAAAAGAAAATCCTGATAAACTGTATTCTATAATGCAGCAGTGCAAGGATATATATGTAAAATTTGAGAAATTTTTAGCTAGACTAAATTATATTGACCTCAAAACACTCTCACAAGAAGAACTCATTGAAGAATTCAAGAAATTTAGCAATATGTTAAGTGATTTTTGGGCACTTTCTCTTTTGGTTGAACCATACACTCCTTTTTTAGACAGGGTATATTTTCCCCAATTTGAAAAACTAGTAGGTAATTCACAAAAAGCTAAGGAAGCGTTCGCAAAACTTACCTTACCAACAGAACTTTCTTTTATTGCTAGAGAAAGAGTTGATTTACTTAGAATTATTATTAAATTCCTACAAAGCTCAAGAGAAAGAAAAAAACTATTAGAGATCCCAGAAGCAGACTACTTAGCAGATATTAAATTTAGTAACAAATCTTTTTTTTCGTCACTTCAAGAGCATCAACAAAAATATTACTGGATTCAAAATAATTATGCTCAACATACTTATTTAACAGTCCAGGATTTTCTAAAATTTATAAAAGAAGCAATCCATGAATCAGATATTTCTAAGCTAACAGAAGAGCTTAGAAGACTGGAAAATCAAGAAGAGATATCTAAAAAGCAATTAGAGCTAATTAAAGAACTAGGTTTGCCAGATCAAATTGTTACTGAACTAAAATTTCTTCAGCAAGTAACATGGATAAAAGATGAAAGAAAAAAAGTAGTTTTAATGATGCTTCATCATTTCTTTAATTTTATTGATGAATTTGCAAAGAGGGCCAATCTTGACGCAAAGGTTATATCATATGCAGCAACAGAAGAAATACCCAAGATACTTGAACATAATTTTGATGTATCTATTTTAAATCAAAGAAGGGAACAAAGTTTCTGGATTTCTCAGAGCGGTAATAAAAGAAGCATTTTTATCGGAAATGAGGCAGTTGCATTAAGGAAAAAGTTAATTAAAGAACAATCAAATGACAAAACAGAACT
>CAYJRI010000039.1:0-3933 GCA_964372435.1 Candidatus Woesearchaeota archaeon
TTTGTTTTTTAGTTATTAGATACCTCGCCCTTTAGGGCGGGGTAATTCATTTTTATTAAAAAGAGAGAACAAGAGATCTCTATGGTTTAAAAATATTTCTCATGCTTATGCAAGCAGGACAAGAATAATTGCAATCTCGACGATCATTGCCAAAACGAGCAGAAGCAGCAGCCATTTTGACGCTTTACTTTTACTGAGTTCATATCTTGGCTTTAGACTTTGTTGGGACTTATTTGTTGTTTCTATCGTTGTGGATTGGCACTTTTGCGTCAATTCTGGGACTTCTCCCAAGTCACAGAAGACATCTTCTTGCTTGCAGAGGCGGTATTGTCTTCCTGTTGAGTCACAAGAAGTCCATTCTGTGCATTTCCATTGAGGAATACACTCGACGATCTTTGCTTTTCCGCCTCCGCCACCCTTTGGTGGTTCTGTGATATTTGGTGGTGGTTCAGTGATGTTGGGAGGTTCAGTGATGTTGGGGGGCTGTATTATGTTGACGGTGAATGAGACTTGAGTAAGTCCTCGATTTCCTACCCTATCTTCTGCAATTGCTCTTAGGGTGAAATCACCATGAGAGAACGCTCTGAAGAACGGTGTCGTGTAGGGTTCTTCGGGGCCATCATTTACTGTAAAAAAGATTCTTCTGAGATTTCTATCAACTGCTGAGATGTTGATGAGAATTGAGCTTGCGTTGTAGATTCTTGCTTCAGGGCTTATGATGACGATTGAAGGAGCAATACTATCGACGAAGAACGTGACATTTGCCGCCTTATCTTCTGCAAAGACTTCAATAGTATTGCTTCCTTGCACCGCTTTTATTGTTGTTGGACTTACAAAATTTAACCTCTCCCCAGAATTTAAGGAGTATGAAAAACTTGCGTTACGATTTGCGGAGATGATGAGGGGGATTGTGTCGGTGTTGTATGAGCGGTTTGTAGGAGAGATGATTTCGAAGATGAGGTCTGGTTGGGGTTTTGGTGGTTCAGGTGGTGTTATTTGCTTGAGGACATTGAAATCCATGGTTCTATTGGTTTCAAAGTTGGGGATGTTGTTGCAACGAGTATCGTTTGCTCTGATGTTGAGATGAGTGGTGTAGTTTCCTCGGGGGAATTGCTCAGTAAAACTAAATGGAAAAAATTCATTTGCGTTTTGATTAGGAGGAAGGAGATAAGAGAGCGTCTTGAACAGATTGTTTTCTTTAAAGAAGGTGATGAGGACAGAACTCCTGAGAGGAGAAAGAAATGCGTCAGCATTTGCGAAATTACTTATTTTTTCAAAGGAGAACGTGATAGTCTCGTTCTCGAATGGAAAGTCTTTGTCTCTTTCAAAAAATCTGATGAGAGAGTAGCAGATGTTTCTTTGGCGGGCTTCAAGGACTTCCATGGTTCCTGTGGAGGTTTGTTTTTCTGAGGAGGAGCATTTTTCGTCAATAACTTCGGAGAAGACTTTGATGGTGTGGGTGCCTTTTTTCTGAGGAGTCCAGATGAAACTGACAAATTGTGAGTTGGAGAAATCGATTGCGATTTCTTTTGCTTCTGTATGCACGATTTCGTTGGAAGAGTTTGTGACTTCAAGGGTGACTCTGGTTTTTACTTTGTAATGGTTTCTGATTTCTTCAGGGATAAACTCGAGAGGACCTGCGTTTCTGATTGCTGCATGGGTTCTTGCGTCTATGGAAACAGACATGTTGATGATTGCTGGAATATTTTCTTCTGCTTCATTGACCATAATGAGATTGGTGATAGGAGCGAAGCATCCTTCTTTTTTGGAGAGGTAGATAGTGCTTGTGGTTCTTCCATTTCCTGCCCAATTGGCTGCAACTTCCCATGTGATATAGCCTGGCTTGAAAAAATATACCCCGTAGCCGTGGGGTGATTCTAGACGTGTTGGATAAATAACCTTCAAGGTGTTTCCTGTTGAAGAACCTTCTGTAAACTTTCTTGAAACTGATGAGCAATTTGCAGAACTGCAAACAAAGCCTATTTCATTGTAGTCATTGACAGGGATCGTGGTTGTTGAGAATTCTCCATTTCTGTCAATTTCTCCGAGAAAGCTTGAGTAGGTGACTTCGACTTCTGCTGTGACAAGAGGTAAAAGAAAGAGGATGAGGAGAAGGTATTTGAATTTCATTTTTTCTTTATCTCCCTCCTGGACCACCTGTTTCACCTCCAGTGATGCCGTCAACTCCTCCATTATTCCCACCCCCACCATTACCGTTTCCCCCTTTGGCAAAGGGGTATATTGCAGATCCAATAATAGCTGCATCTCTGGCTGGGTAGAGAAGGCAACTATGGAAGAGAGGAAGGCGTGCATTGAGATATCCTTCTTTAATGACCAGGGATCTGTCTCTGTACATAACTTTTTCGAGATTAAGTCCCTGAAGATACTCTTCCCTCAATTTAATTCCTTTTCCAGGGGTATGACGTGCTATTTCTTTATCTCCATAGAGTTCTGTTCCTTCTATTGATGCCCAGTGATGAATGACTGGGAGGAGATGTCCAATATAGTTGATTACTTTATCTCTCATGATATTGTCAATTTTTTCTTCCCTCTCTTTCTCGCTTTCCTTTAATCCTACAAGGGATTTTGCTCTATAACAAATTTTGGTCCATGTTCTTGGAATGAATGGCTCGCTTTTGATTGAAAAGAGGCCTGCAAAGGTGCGATAGGTATCTCCTATAGGAGAGCTGACGAGTGTGTCTGTTATGGAGGCGAGCGCGTCTGGAACAGGTTTGATAAGGCTTTGATCTTGATCTGCGAAAATCTTGTCTCGAGATTCTGAGGTAAATGGATAAAATACGGGGACGACAATACCATTCAATCCATGAAAAAACATGCTCCAGACTCCAGAGGCCATTATTCCTGGATTGAGTGGGAATCCATCTCTGATTTGTTTTACACCTTGATAGGCAAGATCCCATTGGCCTAGGGTTGTGGTTGGCATGGTATCGTCAAGATAATTTCGATGCTGAGCTACTACTTCTACTATATGGGGAGTTTTTTTGTTTTCCTTGATATCATTCATATGAGTCACTTGAGCTATCTGGCATCCTGGCATTGAAGAAAGAACTGCGAGAGAAAGATAAGCAAGGGGTTTTCTCAAAGAGTCTTTGAGAAGATCGATGAGGCCTCTCTTTGCACGCGAATCTTTCATGAAGGCCTCTAGAGGATGATCTTTAAAAGGATTATGACCTTGGAAACTATAGTTTAGAAAAAAGTTGTTATTCTTCTTCCTCAATATCCTCTTCGATGATGAGACTTTGGATGCTTGCGGTAATATCGTCGAGCTTGTTTGAAATCTCCTCCAAACGCGCGTCAAGAATGTCGACGATTTTGTTCAAGGAAGCGATGAGTGCATCTTTTTCAATCGCTAAGTTTTGTTTTTCCATTATCCTATCATGTGAAGGTGGTTTAAAAAGATTATGATGTTCATGGATTTGTTGAAAATCCTCTTCAACTGTTTTATTCCCATATAGTTTTTAGCTACATTTTGATAAACTTAATGCATTTTTAACAAAGCTGATTCTTCTATTTTTTGATAAACTTAATGCATTTTTAACAAAGCTGATTCTTCTATTGATCGATATTCCAATTGTAGTCTCTTAATCTTCCATCTCTTTCAGGTTCCCAATACATGGTTTCATCATGTCCTAGAACTCCTATACTTCTTGCTATGAGGATGCATTTTTCATCAAGATGAAGTTTTCTTGTTTTTCTATTTTTGAGTGTTGGGTCGAAGATGAGGATATTGTTGCAAAGTTTTTTGTAGAAGTCCACTTCCTGCCGTGAGGGTATTGAAAAAGGATTCATTTCTAGGGGAGTGAGGTTATGTTGTTTTACTGTGTCGCGGACGATGGCGAGATAGGCTGCGATATCATGCGGACTGAATCTCATTATTTCGCTTCCTTCTCTTTCTTGTTCCCATTTATAGCG
>CAYJRI010000039.1:4033-8186 GCA_964372435.1 Candidatus Woesearchaeota archaeon
AGGCACCAGATAAAAGGAACGATTCTTTTTCTTCTGTCGTTGCCTTGGACAGGATAGAAAGAGTAGCCAACATAGCTGATTTCTTCTTCTCGCATTTCTGCGAGTTTCGACAAATCTCTTTTTCTTATGGCTAAGGGAATGTCTCTCCCATGATAAGCTTCTTCCTGGGTTTTTGGCTGGCTTAATCGAATGAGGTCTCCATGTTTATAACACTTTCTTGATGCTTCTTGTGAATTCTGCGCATTAATATAGAATTTTCCCGGGGTGATTTGCACTCTTAGTTCAAGAGCTTCTTTTGCCGGGTTGAGAGATAGTATTTTTTTGGTGAGGCCTCTTTGAGTATAGACTGGCTTGACTGCAAGTTCTCTGATTTCTCCTGCAGTTCTCTCTTTGAAAAAGGATTTTCTTTCATTCATGTCTTTTCTTAGAAGAAGTAGTATTAAAGTTTTGTTGTGGTGGGGGATGCTACAACTGAATACTGCAATTCAGCTTCGATTTACTGTCCATTGTTAGGACTCCAATTTGAGTTTCAACGCCCACACCGGGAATCGAACCCGGGTCTCATCCGCTCTGTCTTTGTTGACAGGGATGTGTACTAGCCGTTATACGATGCGGGCGCGTAGGAAACCAAGGTAACGAAACTTAGAGAGTTTCGGACATCCAAAGATTTGCATCTTTGGATGTTTCCTGACGCTTCACCTTCCTTTTCTGAACTTTATAAAATTATCTTCTTATCTTTTCCTCAGCTCTTTTCGCAGCGGTCCAAATGTTTCTTTCGTCTCGATCAAGAAGTGAGGCAATTTCAGAGTAACGATACTTCTTTTTTCTGAGATATACAACAAGGGACTCTAGCATACTGAGGTTTTTCTGCTGAAGTTCAGTAAGGGGAACAGTTTCTGTTATTTCTTTTTGTTTTACTCTGCTTCTTTCTTTTTTTGTAGCTTGATGATAGCTGATCCAGACTGTTCTTTGATCTCTCTGAAGGATTCTGGCTATGTCTGTGTAGCGCATGTTGCAGATGTCTTTTAGATATTTGCAGAGCGCTTCTAGGATGCCAAGTTCTTTTGAGAAAATTGCTAAGGGGATCTGGATTTCTTTAGGGTCTTTTTTTCGCGCATTGGTATAGTTTACAATATCTTGGATATTGATGTGGTGTTGTCTGCCGAGTTCCTCTATTTTTTCTATATTTCTCGTGATTGTTTCGATTGCCTTTCTTTTTCTCGATTTTCTTGTTGGGAGAAGGCTGACAAGGAGGATTCTGATTGTCCAAGGGAAACTGCCAGGAGCAGAGGTCGAGTAGTCCTGGGCTATGATGCTTGGAACCTGAGTGAGGCAGAAGAAGATCTCCTCTGTTGAACTTGGGCCTCTTGCTAACATGCTTCCTGTGATAGTGATTTCAGTTGCATTTGCTAATGGGATTCCTATGCATTCATAACCAGGAATTGGAGCTACTGAGAAATTATTTGCAGGAATGATATCTTCAGGAACAAGAGTACCATGAAGATCATAGGCAGTAATTACAACTGGACCTTCTCGGTTTCCTATATTTTTTATACTAAGCGGGTCATTTGTGGAGGGGAGGTTAGCACTTTCTGGAGTCATGCTAGGAAAAGAGAGTCCTGAAGGAGAGAGGATTGCAATGGAATTAAGTTCATTCACTGTAAAAATGGAAGTTTCTTCATCAAAGAGAGAAGTTGTGTCATTGATGCCTACTCTAAGGTTCCAGGTTCCTGGGGCATCATAAAAGTACATGGTTACATTACACGTAATATTTGCAGTTATAATATCAATGAGTGTTTTTGTACATGAGCCTGGAAGAGAGGTTCTCGTTGCTTCTCCGGTTTTTGTTAATTCAGCAAAAGCTGTTGTTTCATTGATTGTTTGCACTCCATTAGGGTCAGTGACTAGGAAGGTGACTGAAACATTTCGTGTGCTATTTTCGAGGAGATCTACGTTTGGGATAGATGGTGAGTAGAAGGTGATGTTTGGTGGCTCATTGACTTCGAAGAATGTCCAGGTGAAGTCAAAGGATGGGAAATTGGGTGAAGATTCTGATGTTTCTAAGGCAATGCCATTATCTGCATCACTCCATGAATTGGTTTCAGCATTGTAGATCTTTGCCCAGAGATCGTCTAATTCGTCTTGGATAATGACGAGGAGTTTATTTTCTTCGTAAAAGCTGTAGGTAATGATATTTTCTTCTTCGTCTGAGAAGAGAATGGAGGTTGCATTGAGACCTGTTGTGTCACCTTCCCAAGCATTTTCTGTTATGTTGTAGAGCATGTAGTCAAGGTTGAGACTTACGGCTGCATCTGAATAGACAAGGACACCTCTTTTACTTGTTCCAGCCCAGCCTGATGCGATTAAGAGATTTGGAGACGCTTCTGCGTAGAGGCTTAGTTCGTTTCCCGAGGTTGAAAGCATTGCAGAGCCGTTCCAGATGATGGCGTGCATGTCATTGCCTCCAACATCTTCTTGTGTAATCATGATGTAGTTGCTTCCATATTGCGGTGCTATGCTTAGCATTTCTCCTTCTTCTAAGAGGGTTGTTGTTCTTGAGGTAGTGTAAGAGCAGGTTCCATTGGGTTTGGCAGTGTAGTCGACTTCAGTTATCCCATTTACACTGCTTGCAACAAAGAGGTCTCCTGAGACTTGCTCATACGCAATATCTGCATGCTGAAAAACTTCTGGAGTCAATACTGCTGACAGAAGGCTTGGCGGTTGGCAGTTCCATGCTGTTCCGTTCCAGATTATGACGTTGAGTGCTGTTGTGTTCGCCATGATGAGGGCGATTTCATTACTTTGTGGATGGGATGCCATTTTAACATAACTTGCGATGCCTGTAATGAGAGTTTGGGGAACATTTGCTTGCGCTGACCAGGTTGTACCGTTCCATGTACGGTATTTTGGGATGTTGGTGTTGTCTGAGAATACAACGAGAGCGTCTCCGCTAAGTTGTTCATAGGCAATGTCTGCTTTCAGTCGGTTTATGCTTGTTGATGTCCCTGTTAATTCTAGAACAGTGTTGCATGCTGTACCATTATGCCAGCATGATGTTCCTCCCAAGCTTGAATTAATCTGGATATTGATATCATCAAATGCATCTGCAGTGAGGAGGATGTATTCATCTCTTATTGGTGAGGCCTTGAGCTTGAGCCATTCTATAGTTCCTCCGACGCTGCTTGCATTCAATTCGCTGCTGAAGCTTGTTCCGTTCCATATACGGTATCTTGGTATTTGGAGGGTGTTCTCACCATAAGCAAGCATTCCTGTTCTTCTTCCAACTGCGAAATTATTGGCATATTTTTTTATGCCGCCGAAGTCGAATTCTAAAGTATGTTTTCCTTCTGTTAAGACCATTGAGGTTTCATAGCCTGTTTCATTGCAGTTGTAATCTTTGATAAAGACTGTATTATCAATCCACTCATATGCAAGAGAGGCATCTCCGCATTTTATTTCGAGGAATCTGAGATCGCCTGTTTCCTCTAGAGACCATGTTGTTCCTTCTGCGGGTTTTATGGTGAGATTGGCGATGCCTGTTGTCAGGAGTTCAATGACCCAGTTTCCCCCGACTACAGGATAGCTTTGAATATTGAGGATGGTGATAGAAATTTCAAAGGTCTGATTCGAAAGGTGGGGGGTATTCCAAGTGATTTTGTCGATGCGGCCGTTACTATCAGTATCTTCTGCTTGGTAGGGGAGATATTGATTTTCTTCGAGCCAATATACTTTTATACTTTCTTGCTCATCCGTGCGGGCAAATTCTGGGATGGTGGTGAATGTAAGGATATCTGTGTAGAAGTCTGGGCCTGAAATCTTTACTCTTTTTTTGTAGGATGTAAGCTGTTCTTCTTGAGCTTCTGGAGGCGGTGTGTAGTAGATGATCTCGTATACTCCTGGTGTATCAAGGATGATTTTTTTCTTGTCTCCCTCTTTCTGCAGTTCAATTTCTTCTGCGATTCTGCCAGTGACTGCGGTTTTGGAGAATAATTTCTTGATAATATTTATTAATCTTTTTAGTATTCCTTGGCGCGGAGTTTTGGCTGTTTCTATATCGAGGCTTAATTGGCCGGTAATGCTTACTCTCCTTTTTCCTTCTTGATCTTCTTTGATGACTTCTACATTATCAGCTTCTTTTGGAAGAGTAATTTCG
>CAYJRI010000040.1:0-8174 GCA_964372435.1 Candidatus Woesearchaeota archaeon
CCAACACAAAGTATCTCACCTTAAGATGAAAATGAATCTTGTTTCAAAATTGCGAAAGAACTTATCTAGAGTTGCCACTATCAGTTTATGTTCACTCGTTTCTCACCTGACTTCATGCACCACTCTTCCTCAACCAGTCATCTATGCCCCTCGTGGGCAAGCCCTTGCAATTCCTGTTGGAGGATGGAAAGACCTTAACAACAACAGTGTTAAGGATTCTTTCGAGTTTGTAAATATAGGAAAAAATATCTTTTATCCAGGAGAAGAAATAGGAGTGTTACTCTCTAAAAACTACCATTTCTCAGATGCTAGTGTAGAAATGATAATAAAATATTCTCTTTTTGACGAGAGAAGCAGTTCCTATACAACTTGTGATCAGACATATGAAAAACTTCCTTTCATGAGCATAACTGAAAATAGATAT
The DNA here is from genome assembly GCA_964372435.1 of Candidatus Woesearchaeota archaeon. GTDB lineage: Archaea > Nanobdellota > Nanobdellia > Pacearchaeales > GW2011-AR1 > CAYJRI01. Next base: position 425 of record CAYJRI010000040.1, read on the forward strand.
TGCCAGATCAAGATCCCAAGCGAATATAAAGACAAAACTTTAAAAGTAGAGATTTCCTTTGTTCTGAAGGCGCCTAATTTCCTTGAAATATCGCCAAATACTTATATGAATGTATCAACAGCCTTCCTCTACAATCCTTCAGCACCACAGGGAACACCAACCTCAACACAAAGTATCTCACCATGAAAGCAAATCTTACTTCAAGACTGCGTAAGGGCATAGCATCAGCAGGGCTTAGCCTTCTTCTTACAGCATCTAGTGGCTGTGTCCAACCCCCTCCAAGAGATGGACAAGCATATACTCAAGAAGAGCTTAATGAAATAGAATCTCGCAATCTTGCATCAGCTCTTTTAGAAGGAGGCCTTCTTGGATTAGGAATGGTGGCTCCTAATATAAAACAAGCTGCAGCACTCACGGGCGCATCTCGCGCAGTGGGGGCAGCCTCAAGCCTCAACAATCAAGTCACTGCAGCACAAGCAGGGAGAACTCAAGTCAATATCAATAATCAATATCAGCCATCAGGGAGTATAGAAGTCTATCTTGCAGGAGGATGGATGGATAAAAATATCGATGGATTATGGAGCGATGACGAACTTCAAGAAGTAGGAAAACATCTTTATTTTCCTAGAAACCAGATAAATTGTATAGTATACAATAAGACCGATAGATCTGTCCGCGGAATAAGTATGCTTAGTGAAATATCTCTCTATGATAAAGAGAAAAATCTCTATCTTCCTTTTCAATTTAATGGTGAAAGATATTTGGATGTGGAAATGCAGCCTAAAAGAGGCTGGAAAATACCTTTTCAATTCGATGAAAAATCAGAGAGAAGAGGTCACTACAAAGGAAAATTTAAAGTGAGAGTCCAAGGAGACTTAGTAGGAGAAGTTGAGTATATGTTTCAAACTCCTCCCCAATCATAAATGAAAAATTTCTAAAATCATGCCATCACACTTTTCCCATTTGGAACAGAGAGTTTCTCGAGCTCTGAGCATAGGTCTTTGTTCTCTCCTTCCCTATACAAATGGATGTGCTGCAGAAGAAGCATTTAGAGAAGCAAGACAACGAAGGTTAGCGCATGAACAGCAGAATGCAGGACAAGAAAAACAAGCTTTGGGTTTAGTCACAGATATTGTCAAATACGGCGCGCCAAATCTCGGATCTTTCATCGTTGCTGATGCAGCCTCTGATTTTCTCTACAATGATGCAACCCGGGATGCTATCCAAGCTGCACAAAGTAAACAAAGCAGAGATATAACTACTCTAAAAACCCAAAATGCTCAGTCGCTTTCTTCAGATCAAAAAATCTATACGACCTTCTTTCCCTATGATGAACAAAAGAAAGCTTATGGAAAACTTGAAGAAACCACCATATTCCACGAAAGAGAGACCATGAACGTTCATGCCACTAAATTCCCTAAAGGTACACTCCTCAATATTATCGTAAAAAGAGAGGACGGAAGCATCTATTTTATAGAAAATAAAAAAATGGAAGAATATTCTACAATCTGGAGCGTTCCTTTGCCAGAGCAAGATGTTCCTCTTGTCTCATACATCATTGGGGTAGAATATGAAGGGAAACCTCTGCCTGATAAAACCATCAAGGTTTATGTAAAAAACGAGCCATCGCGAAATTTCTTACAGAGAAGTTTACATGAAATTCGGAGGCAACTTGAAGATGTCCAGAAAAAACTAACGCAACCCCGCATTCAGATAGGAATCTACGACCCTGCGAAAAATAGCTGGACAGATTGTGCCGAATTTACAGAAGGAGCAACAGCTTATATTGGCATGTTCAACTTTCCAGAGGGTACAAAACTTAGTCTCAGAGTAAGGGACAGTGCAATCTTAATGCCTCCTTGTCCTGCTGTTGTCATCAATGGATGGGCATACTGGAAATTTCCTCTTCCTCAACAAAAACAGGCTCAAAAAACTTATATTGCAGAGGTCGAAACCTCACATCCTCAACATCAATTAAAGAAAGCAGAAATTATTGTCAAAGACGACCCCCACTAATCCTACACCTTCCCATACGCCCTGACAATAATACTGCAAGAATCAGGCAAAGGCTCATTTCCAGAAGCATCAGCACATCTTATGTAATACGAGGAATCAGTCTTCCATTCTGCAAAGTGTTCTGTTGTATTCGCATAGGGCATCTCAACTCCATTTGCAATCTGGAACCTGCAATCCTTCTGGCTGTAGGTGCAAGAAGATTTCTCATTCGTTATTACTTTAAGAAGCTGGTTATCCTGATAAGCCCTTGTAATCAATGGAGGAATCCGATCAATAAACACAGTAAATTCAGAAACATTAGAGTCAGCATTTCCTCCAAGATCAATGCATCTTACAAAATACTTATATCTTCCAGCAGCAAGATCCTGTCTCTGCCTATGCCTATTTGTTCCTGTCTCAAAGAACTTAATGAAATCCTTGTCAGTCCCGGTTGTAGAATAGAAACATGTAGCATCTCCTTCACGCTCTCCAAATACAGTCTCTACTTCTAAGAAGACAGTCACAAAATCTCCAGCTCCCTCAATAGTTCCATTCGGTTTTATATCTACAATCTTAAGAGGCTCTGTCCCACGCAAAGTGAACTTGAAACTTTCAGTATTCACATTTCTCTCCCGATCAGCAGCTCCAGGCTGATCCTTGCATCTGATGTAGAAGTCATTCGTCTGCCTATCAAGAATTCCTGTGAGATTCGCCTTGCACGGATAGAGAAGGTTGGCATTCATCTCAAATATCTGCGTCGAGCACGAAGCAGTATTCTCCATATTATTATAATCCTTGTCCTCTCGACTCCATTTGCATTCAGCAGGCTCATTCAAATAAAAGTCCAGATTCACACTTCTTGCTCCAAATCCAATAGGAGCGCCATTCAAAATCCCCGTAGCCTCAATACGCGCAGGCGTAGTATCAGGTCCTTTCTCGACGCAAAAGCGAGTGGCAAACTCATCAATATTCTCATTCCCATTCGCATCCTTGCATCTGATGTACAGAGTGTAGGTTCCATCATTCTTCAATTCTGGTGCAACAATCTCAAGGTTTTTTGGCCCTGGCAAGCTCAGTCTCTCAGAATGATTGTAAAGGAAAAGATTCGTGCTTCCCATAAAGAAAGCCATACTCTCAAAGTCCTTAGTGTGATTATAATCAATTTTGCACTGAGCAGGCTCTGTCGTGGTAATGCCAAACTGCAAAGGAGTAAATGCTTTAATGCATCCGTCTTCAGCAGGTCCCTGAATCTTCATTCTTCCAGGCTCTACTCCTGATCCAGGCGGTCTTACCCGAATATCAGTATACTTATGATCCTTTGTTAAAACAGTTTGCCAAGGCGCAATTCCTGGAGATGAAACATCTCTTGGATTCACCCACGCACACGTTTCATTTCCTGTCCCCGCATTCAGCAACTGGCATGCCTGGCCAAGGCTTCTACATCTATACTCAGAGCAAGGCTTAAAAGAATCTTTATTGCATTTCTCACAATCCTCTCCTTTAGTAGGAGCTTCCCATGGCTCGCATGAGAAAGTGACAATTTTCTTGCTTTCTTTTTTGTAAAAATATGCATAAACAACAATAGCAACTGCAATTGTAACAACCCCTGCTGTTAAGAAGCCACCTAGTGGGCCAAGAGGAGCAGCTCCCGTACTGATCGCTCCTCCAGATCCATAAAGAGGGCTTCCAAAAAGATATGCTTGTCCGCCGCTAATGGTTTTTCCGACGAGAAGTTTATAGCCAATATTGAAAGTAGCAGCCCCGGCAAATGCTGATATCCCCAGAGCCTTTGCCTGATTACTGTCTGCGCCCAATAAATTTGCACCCAAATAAACAAGCCCCCCCACAACTCCTGCCCAGAATAAAGAGCCGATGATAAGATCATTTCCAAGGAGAGTTAATAACTCAACTTCTCCTCCACCGCTTCCAAACTGGACTGCTGAGGGATTTATTTTCGAGACAGTACCTGTTGCAGCATCTTTAAAAAATAAACCATCTTGTCCAGCTATTTTTAATACTTCTCCTGTCGCAGTTTTTCCTTCTATAATAAGGGTTTGTGAACCTTTTCCAACCATTCCTTCAAGCTTTGTTATCGTCTCTACTGTTGTACTTGCTGCTGCTCCCCCGCCGCCAGTCGCGCCTGCCGCAGCAGGCTGAGCTTGAGCTGCTGGAATTTCCGTATGAGAGACAGTAGTTGGCGAGGAAACTCCTTTATATCCAGAGATCCTTGCTCTTGCAAGTGAAGGTGTAAGATCTTCCTGAGCCACCGCAGTCTCGCTACTCAATCCAACCAAAAAACTAAATGCCACAATAGAAAGTGTAGCATTAAATATTAATAATAGCGCCTTCCACCGAAGAGAATTTCGAGTCTCACCAATCCTTTCTCCAAAAAGAGTAAGGTCATTATCACTTCTTTTATTTATTATATGAGTTTGTTCTTTCATCTTTCCTATTTCTTCTTCGCCTTAGCGTTCGTCGTTGTCGTCGTGAAACCTCCTTCTGTTCTTTTTCCAATAAAGTTGCTCTTGCTCCCGCAATCTCCCACAGCATTGCATCCCACCATCTTATCTGTAATCCAACTCTCCTCTAAACATTCACAATCTTTCACACATTTCTTGCTATCAAACAAACCAGCCTCAAACTTCACAACACATTCAGTGCTCGCCTGGCTGCAGATAGTCTTTGCCTCTCCCTCATCCCAGAACTTCAATCCTGGAGGAACATCAGGAACACAACTCCCCTCTTTCGTGCCATTCCCTATCTGCACTCCCTCTAACCATCTGCAATCTCTCTTGTCAATATTCTCGCAATCCTCCTTATTATCTTGGAAAATACATTCTTGCCATCTATTAGCGCGACAGCCTGCTTGCAAGAAAACTCCTTTATCAGTATCAATTTTTCCCTGCACACAAACTTCTTGCCTGAAATCAGCGCACGACTCTATAATCTCCTCACTAGCCACGCACATATGCCTGACATATCTGCTCCCGACAGCATCCTCACCATTTCCAGCTTTTCCGTCAGTAATGCACCAGCTCTCACCATGCCTATAGTTGTTTCCGTCATAGGTCTTCTTGCATGACAAGTCACGGCAGATATAATCGCCATACGTTGCCTTCCTCACATCTTTCCCAGAATCATACCTCTTGCAAATGCTTCCCAGAAAATAATCGCAATTCCCGCATCCAACTGAATTTGCATTTGCAGAACCAGATCCGCAGCTTTCTGCCTTCGAAACGACTTTATTCCAGTAAGTCTTATCACTTATTCTAGCAGCATCATAAATATTCGCAGGATTCCCGCACGTATCAATAAAATAGGTTTCATCCTTTCCCTCTACACAAGTTGTCCTGTCTGTTGGCCCGCAAATAGTACTCAATTCTTCAGCAGTACACAAAAAATCTTTATGAAAAGTAGTTGTAGTTTTATTATCACCTGAACATTCCTGCCTCGTCGAGAATTTACAGGTCTTCTGAAAATCGCTTTCAAAAACACAAGCACCTTTATCCTGCGATCGAGCAATATCAATGCAAGCAGCCTCATCCTTGATATTCTTCCTATAATCAGTTTGCAATCCAAAGAAGCTGCTCAATCTCTTGCATCTTACTAAGGTCACAAGAGCAGCCTGATCCCCAAGAACACAGCATCCCATTTCACATTGAGGTGGAGTCTCTTGTCCACCTTTCCAAACTCCCCCGTTAATCTCGCACACTTTTTGCGGAGTTTTCTCAGCACAAGTTCCCTCTTGGCTGTCGTAACAAAATCCTAAAGTGCAGAAAGAAGTTGCATCACATGATGTGGGCGTAAACCGAAGGGAAGGATCGCAATTCTCTGATCTCGTGTTCTGGCACCATGCACCTTGCTTCGTCTTCTCACAGCACACTGTAGTCTCAGGAGAAACAATAGGCTTATCAGCTCGATTTGCTTGAGCATAAACCAAGACAGAAAGCAAAGAAATAACAATAATAAGAGAAAATAAGAACAAGAAATAATTTCTGAATCCTCGAACAGCTTTAGCTTCTTCTACTCCGCAGATAACATTACTTTTTTCTTTTGAAACAAAAATATCTTCTCTCATCTCATTTCCTCCCTGGATACAGAGCTAGATTGTCAACGCCTGTATATCCAGCAGGCCAGGACAGACTTCGAGACGCAAACTGAAATGTTTGTCCAGAATCCCTGTCTTGAAGAATGTAAATTTTAGTCCCGTCATCCTGCTTAATCTTCTGCACCTTCAGATTCGGGTAGTAAAACATATATCCTAGAGGGTCTGCATCTCCATATCTCGCCTCAAAATTCAAAATACTTCCTGCAATCATCACCAAATCATAAATGGGATTTTTCACATTTACCTTGACAGTGTCATACGTAGTCGTAGTGTCTTTTGTAATTCTCATATCTAGCTTCACATTGACATTCACATTTTTCGGAAGAATGCTAACAGAAACATCAGGCCTCTTGCTTGAAAAGCCATACCCTCTTTTTTCCATTTCCCCCTTTAAGCTCTGAACACATCCCTCTACCTTTGGTTTAATATAATTTACAACTTCATACTCCACATGCTGCTTAAGGAGAGGTTGCTGCATCACACACGTCTTGTAATATTCATTCGTATAGCATAGATACTCAATCCTTTCACCCTGAAAAGAAACAGTATGTACTGGCTCTATACTTCCCCCCCTCTTGGAAGCAAGGTCAATAGCTTCCCCAACATACTGTTCAGTACAACTCCGAACATATGCTTCTGGATTAATCTCCTTTACAAAAGTTGTTTTAATGCTCGGCCAAAGTAAAAGAACTAAAACAATCCCCACAATAAGAAGCGCAACAATCACAAATAATGTTATCTGCCCCTTCCTCCAGCTTCTTTCAGGAGAATCCAAACCCTTTTTTTGCATGCCCTCTTGAGGAGGAAGAGATTTATAAAGTTTTGCGAAAGAATTAATAGTATCTTAGGGTATTCATAAAAGAGCCACTCTAAGAATTACTTATTGAGGCATAAGTAAAAAGCTATGGACTTGCGTTCTTCTTGACGCTTTTCAAACCCCTTTATTGCCCTTTGTTGAAACATCATCTTAACTCCATAAACACCCCCACTACCTTCTGCCTTCAATTCAAATAAAAGAAGGTGGCGATGATGATTGAAAGTTCCTTTTTCCTTAAGACAAAGAAGATGATCATGGAGAACATAATCTTCAAGAGAAGGCGAAAAGACGTTTTTCTTTGTAGCATTATCAGTAATAGCAAGTTCTGTTGTAATCTCTCTCCCTAAAGAACAATCCAGAACAACCCCCACATAAAGAAGATGATGCCCACAGATACCTCCTCCTCCTCCGTAATGTACATGTTCGCTAGGAAGCTTATCTAGAGAATCATCACGCAAAGAATCAAAAAAAGGAGGGGGGGCAGTAAAGCATTGCATCCAAGCGTCAAGAGAATGGTCTCTCAAGAGATATTCTTTTTGTTTTGTGATAATCAAGTGAAGAGGTTCAGCATACTCAACGCGCTTTTCAACCAGCTCCTTTTGAGGAGCATGCGTAGCTGCTTTCTGCATAGCTGTCCTTTGCATATCTCCCCTCTGCATATCTCCAGGAAAATGACATCCTGTAAGAAGCGGCAATGCCAAAAGATACTTCATGCGAGACAGGGATGGCCTCATTCTTCCATCACAAGAGAGGATCTTATAAACTTTATCCCCACTTTATAACCTCAGAACTTAAAAATTCTAAGAATTTTGAAGTTCTGACGGGTTCAG
>CAYJRI010000041.1:0-8166 GCA_964372435.1 Candidatus Woesearchaeota archaeon
TTACATTGGTCTTTGTAAGAATCTCAATCTTCTTATTTTTCAAAGCTCGCTCAAGATTAATAGGCTCTGCCCTCAATTTATCTCCTCGAGCAATGATGTAGACTTTCTTTGCATACTCAGCCAAAAGAAGAGATTCCTTGGTTGCAGAATCACTTCCTCCAATAACAGTTACTATCTTATCCCTAAAAAGAGGGCCATCACACAACGCACAATAGCTTACTCCTTTATTCCTGAACTCCTTCTCTCCGGGAACACCAAGCTCTTTCCACTTCGTTCCTGTCGCATAAATAATCGCCGGAGAAAAATAAGTGTTTTTATCAGTGTGGGTGATAAAGCAATCTTTCTTCCTTTCCAATTGCAAAGCCAGCTCTTCCCGAATATCGATCTTGTAATCCCGCGCATGCTCCTCAAGCTTCTTCGCCAACTCAGGCCCTGAAAGGCGGATAAATCCAGGATAATTTTCAACAACATGCGTCGTCGTAATTACTCCTCCAACAGGAAGCTCAGCACCTGTCGTCGCTCCGAGCACTAAAGTTTTCAAGCCAAGCCTGCCACAATACATACCAGCAGCCAGCCCTGTCCCACCAGCTCCTATAATAACAACATGATAATTCAAGACATTTTTCTTTGATAATTTCTTTGCCATCTTTACAAGAATTACTTTGCCCCCAACAGCTTCCTCAGACGAGCTTCATCAAAACCAACAATAATCGAGCCATCAATATCAACCACAGGCACTCCCATCTGCCCTGATTTCTGAATCATCTCATGAGCCGCCCTTCGATCAGAAGAGACATCAAACTCCTTAAAAGTTATCCTATTGCTCCTAAGAAATTCCTTGGTTTTCGCGCACCAGATGCAAGTAGGAGTAGTATAGATCAAAACACTCTTTGCCTTTGCCATATTCACCTCAACAAAAAAGAGAAAAAGAGAGTATATATATTTTTCTTTGGAGTTTCTAAAAACTCCTGAACAACAATAACGCTTCCCAAAATTGGGAAACTGATAAATAGAAATCAATGAAAGTGGTCGCCTCTCATTTTTGAATAACTAATACCTCTTCCTTCTCAGGACAAGAATAACAACAAATGCTACAAGAACAGCAAGAATAATCGCAGCGAAAAGCCAACCCCTCACTCTACTCCCTACCTCTTCCTTAGTCACCAGACCTGTTCCTGTGCCGCCGCTTGTAGGCCCCGCAGTTCCTGGCTGTTCTCCTCCACCGCTCGGCGTAGTGGTTTCGCTGCCACCTTCAGCCGATGGTGATGGTTGTTGCGGTTGCACTTGAAGCGGGGTAAGAGTAATCTTGATCTTCTTAGTAAGGACATTAAGAGAATTCAACTTCACACTTATATCATTCTTGCCATCATCATTCACATCGAAGCTTTTTTCCTCACCCACAGTCATCGTGACTTTTTGAGGGTGACTTTGTATGACAAGCGCTGCTGTTGTTTCAGTCAAACTCGTTACACTCACTGAATGGCTCTCGCCTCCTAAAGTAAAGGTCACCTTCTCTCCTCTGGCAAGATCTTGCGTGACAGAAGATGTTAATTCTCCCAATGCAATCTTCACAGCAGCACCCCCTCCGCCACCTCCTGCCGCAGCTCCACCTCCAGCACCTCCACAATTCGTACACGTTACACTCCCTGTACTAGTGTCAGTTTTTGTCCCAGAACCTGTTGCTGTCGCAGTTATTGTAAATTTGCAATCCCCACTCCCTTGAGTAACTGTCCATGTTCTCGACTGTTTATTCCCATGTTTCATCCCTGTAACATTCTTCTGGTTATCTTGATTCCCAATGCTGCACCCACCTGAATCAACTGCAAACGTAAGCGTAATATCCACATTTCCTCCAGCAGTAACTTCTGCAGTTGCTGTAAACGTCCCGCCTTGAGCAGCAGTCGAAGGAGAAGTGGTCACATCAACAGCGACATCAACTGCATTCACTTTCAATCCAGTAACAGAACTTGAAGTATCTGTAACATCATCAATCTTGATATTGCTAAATCCATTTGCATTTCCAGACTTTACTGCCTTTAATCCTGTAAAGGCAATTTCGACAGTCTCTCCATTATCAACTGTAGTTCCTGGTAGAGTATAACTATTTTTCTCAAGCCAGTCACTTGAATCAGGAAAGAGACTAAAGGTTCCTGGAGTAGCTGCATAGTCGCCCGCATTTAAGATCGTAGCTGTACAAGAAAATGTACCTCCTACCGCCACATCTGTACACGTAAGAGAGGTCACCTGAAACTGCGCTATCTGCCCGAAGACACTCGGCAATATAAAAAAGAGTGCAACAAACACAACACAATAACGTCTCATTCTTCCCTTCCTCCTTTATCCTTATATTGAGTTTTCATTTTACCCTGTAACATTAACATGAATTGCTACATAACCATACCCGTAATTACCATCATCATTGCAAATAACACTTATGCCATAATCTTGGCTTCTCCATCTAGTAATATTCATTGTATAAATGTGTGTTGTTCCCCCTGTTGAAATTCCTGATATGCCCTTCGATTCGTAGAGTGTGTTGTTGTTAAATGTGTAATAATCTCTGTAAATATATTCAGTTTGATATTGAGTTGTTGTATTAAACTTATAATAAGTGCTATTGCATGCATTTCTTAAAGATGTCTGGGCAATAGCGCTTATGTTCCAGCAGTTTGAACTATTGAAATACCCGTAATCAAAACTCTGTATATTACAAACAGCATTTTTAGTTGATGTTGCGCTGAATGTGAATGTGGTATTAGTAATAGTCTGATTAAGTGCAGGCAAGTCTATAGTAACATTCGGCGCAGTCAAATCTCTGACCTGGAATCTTCCCCCATTAATCGTAGTGATTCCTGCACTTCCTGAAACCGTTGCCCGTATGGAATACCATCCTTTGTCCCATACTCCAGAAGGAGCTCTCATTGTGAGAATCCCAGAACCATTGGTTTGGATGCCAGAACCTCCTGAAACAAAGCTCCAGTTCGCAGTTGTGTAAGATGCGCACCAATTACTATAACATCCATTGGCACCTTCGAGATAATATTCCAAAGTCGTGATATTCACACTCACCTGAGTATATGAGAAATTTCTTACAGTCAATCTCAAAGTAACATTCTCGCTCGGGCCAAAAGCATTCTTCCAATACCCATTCTGATCAACAGTATCAAACCATCCATTGTACGCATCTAAGCCAGTGATGTAGATGCCTGAATAATCCTGAAGTGTACTACCGCCAGAATCAACCCAGTCTGAGTACAGATAATTACTTCCCACTCTCCATCCTCGAGATGGTGCTGTAATAAGAATGCTAGCAGAACTATTCACAAAACAACTTCCCGTACTCCCAGCACTCACACTACATGGTGAACTCCCATTCGTATAAACTGTAAAGCTATATTCCTCGAACACAGAAGAACCACCTGAACTATCATACCTCCACTGATAAATCTTGCTGATATTTCCAGTCACTGTGCCACTTCCTACAGCTTTACTCAGAGAGCCAGTAACATTCACATTTTCATTCTTTCTTTTATCACTCCCTCCGACAACACTCCAGCTTACTCTAAACGGCACAGTTCTAAAGGAAAGCCATCCTGTCTGCGTGTCATTATTGACATTATCTTTTACAATCACATTCAGATAGTGATTGCCACCCCAACTCCCGCCACCCCATCTTCCGCTATTGGGGCAGAACTGCGCATTCACAGTTCCATTGAAGGAGCTATTGGTGTAGTTCGTATACGTCACAAGAGTACTTGAACTCCCTGTCCACACATTCTCATAGACACTAATAATCGAATAGTTTCCAGAGAGAATAGCGTTGGTAGTCCAATCAGGCTCTCTCACTGTCAAATTTGTTGCATTCACACAGGTGGTGCTGTCAACTTCATAATTATTATTCGTAATCTCTACCCTAAAAGGCTGCACACTAAACCAGAGCCACCCTGTTGAAGTATCATTATCTGAACTTTTCATAATCAACTCTCCCCAATAATATCCCGTAGGCCAACTTCCATTGAGATAACTCAGATTAATTAAATTGCTCCCATTCACCTGAAGACCTGATCTATTGACAAGGCTAATATTAATGTCTTCAGGGTATTGGAGTTCTCTTGTTTGATAAGTTGTTGAGTCCCAGGTCCTTAAGATAGCATCACTAACTGTTGCATTAATGAAATCACTTGCATTATACTGAACATTCCAGCCCTTATAATTCTTCGTGATCGTAACATTATAATATACAGTCTCTCTTCCTTTGATGTTATATTTCCAATTCGTTCCATTCAAATCAGTTGGCCTCGTATCCACATAGAATGCAAGCGTACTAAACCAAGCATATCCTGTATCTGTCCCATTCACATCTAAGATGACAGAGAACCATCCTGTTCCCCATCTCCCATCTGTCTTATTGATTCGAATCGTGTAATTTAAACTCGTATTCAAATTCATATTCCAATACCATCCACTTGACTGATTTACCACAATTCTTGATGCTGAATAGTCGCTAGCATTCAAGTCCTTACATGGCCATGTCCTGCAATCCTGAATCTTTCTTACACCTACACTCACATTCCCACCAATACTCTGACCACCAGAATCACTATAAGTATATGCCCCTGCATTTCCGATCCTAATATAAAGGGTAATATTCTCTTTAGAATTGAAATACGATTTATACTGACATCCGCCACTTGCAGTGCACTCAAGCGGCATTCCATACACATCCCAGAGCTTAACAGAGAACCATGCATATCCATAATCAGTATTTCCTGCACTATCAGTTCCCTTCAAAACAACTCGATAGTATCCAGAATCCCAAGAACCCCTCTTCGTATTCGAGACAGGCAAGTTCATAGTACCGCTTCCAGACGTCAAGCTCGTTGAATTCAGCGCAGAAACATTGTAGCCTGCATCTACAGGTGGCCAGATCCAATCACCATCCTTCCCCATATACTCAACCTTCTCAACAGTAACAGTCCCTGCTAATCCACCTGTCCCATAGTTACTCCACCAATTTCTTCCAGCTTCATACATTCTCACCGTCAGGGTAATATTTCCGCTCGGGCTTAATTGCCATACGTTGGGATAACCATAGAGATAGAAAGCCCTTGCTTCAAAATATCCATAGGCAATGTCACTGCCTCCGTCAGGACCTGTCACCCGCATCTCAACACTATAGGAGCCACCATCCCACTTTACAGCAGGAGCTATCGTGCAGGTATAGGTGCCTGAATTATCATTCGCCACGCAGATAGATTGTGATGTATTGATAGCATATTCACCACCATTCTGGGTATTCACAACTCTGACAACAGTAGCTGTTGCATTCGTGACCGCTTGTCTTGTTTTTGTGTCAAGATTACATTGAGATCCCATGCCATACTGACTCTTATTCCCTGCCCCAGAGGTAAAATTAGAGAACGTTGCCCTTCCTAAAGGATTATTTGCCTGTGCAACTTTTAGTTCAATGTATACTGTATCTGTGGTTTTAAATTGCCACACATAGTAGTAACTCCCTGCAGACATCCCTCCTCCAGAAACTTGTCCTGGTGTATTTTTAGCACTGCTACAAACATCATACGGATTGACAATAAATCGCGCAACACCTGCCACACTTCTATTTTGAGCCAGGATGAGAGCACTATAGACACCTCCACTCTTCGGTACATCTAACTTAAATCTTTGAGCTGAGAGATTCCAAGCCCACTCACTCAGATTATTCGAAGCGTTGACAGCAGCAAAGGAAGAAACATTACTATAACCAAAATCACTCCCATTCATGTACGTAACAAGAAAGATTTCTGCATCACTCAAATTAAACGAGGTGGTAGTAGAATTATAACTTCTCAAAGAGATGTAGACAAATTCATTGGTTCCAAAAAGTTCTTTAATTTCTCCATCAACATTGGTCGATTGGGCTGATACTATAGTATCAATAACGTAAATTACTTTCTTTATAGTTTGGATGCTTCCACCATAAGAGAGTGTAACAAGAACATTATACTGCCCTACAATACTTGGTGCTGTGATTGAGAAATCATAACAACCCTTGCCGCATGTCGCATTCCAACTGACATTCGCATTCCCCAAGTTATTATTCAATCTATCAGTCAAATTCACTGAAAATGAAGTGGCATTGATGTTGGGAATGACAGAACCATTAATACGATACTTCGGATAGGCTTCAAATCTCAAGGTCTTATTTGTAAAGGTGCTAAAATCATATTCAAATCCAGAACTAGTATCTTTTTTTCCAAGTGTGAGTGTCCAGTCATTCACCTCAAAGGGTGCAACAAGGTCAATGCTCCCATCGCCTTGCTTCGTCACAGTAACTTTTGCATAATATCCTCCATACGTAAAGCTCAGGCTATCGACAGTAAAAACAAATTTATTCGTATAAGAGTTATTCGTATTCAGTGTAGTGGTGGTAATGGCTCTTATCACATTCCCTGTCACATCTGCAATATACCCAGAGAAAGTATAGACTTCAGTCGTGCTATTCGTGACAACAACAACCTCCACGCTTCCCTGCTCACCCAATGCAAAGGTATTTTTATACCCTTTTCCTACTCCATCCTTCATATACATGCTTGCGGAAAAAGGGCTGACTGTAAAATGAGAAAAAGCTTTGAAGTTGTTCAGTTCTACAATGTACTCCCCATAGCTCGAAGGGGCATTGGTTCTCACCGTGCATTTCCCTGTATCTCCTGTGGTACAGTTAAATCTCTCAATGGCACTTTTACTTGTAGCATTGCGAATGGAGCCGTTTATCGAAATATTGGTGACAGCCACAATTCTATCTCCACTAATACGATGGGATTCGATGATAATCTCCATACTGTCTGAGGGATTATAGGAATTCTTGTCAGTGCTCACTCGAATCTGGTCAATCGTTTGGTTGATTACACGAATTCCAACTTCAGAAAACCAGCTTGCATTATTCGGATCAAGATACACTCCTCTCAAGAAATAGTCTCCAGCAACAGCAGGAGCAGTCACCAACTGGGCAGAAGGATAAAAGTCACCTCTCGAGTAAAAATGGCCAGAAGAATCAGTCGTAAAGTTGTAGGAGCTCACATTTCCCGTAGCATTTCTAAAGGTGAGATTAACAACTGCGTTCGGAATAGGAAAACCTCCCTGTACAAGAGTGCCGCTATCTGAAAAATTCTTCGCAACCACACTTCCCTTCAGCTCCATCCTCTCACCTGTCTGATACACACTCTCTGGCACTGTGAAGGCAACGTCAACAATATAGGTGTTTGCTGAAACAAGGGTGAAAGAAAAAATACTCATAAAAAGAATACTGCAAAAAAAGAAATTCCGCAACCTCGTTATCCTGTTCATTCTACCCTCTTTTTTCTTAAAAAAGTCTTTTCAAGAAAAGAAAAAAGGAGTATATAAATTTATCGTTCTTGTGAAATAGCTTAGCTTTCTGAAGCTATTACCGAACCGAAAAATAGAAATAGAGGATTATCTTCCCCCTTTCCATAAAAGAGAGGTGAAATATGCAAGAGGTGTGTGGGAAATGTAGACCTCTATTTGATGAACTACAAAAAGAGATTCTTCTCTTGAGGCAGAAAGATAAAGAACAAGAGAAAAGAATAGAGGAACTTGAAGGCAAAGTCAGAGAGAAGAATAAACCAAACTTCATCAAAGATCCTGTCAATCATTATCATCAGAAAAACACATGCCACCCAACCCTAAAGGGTTGGGTTTGTGACAGGCATGTGTTTTTGGGATGCTCAGAATTGAAACATCTTTTGCTACTACCACACACTAAAGTGCGAAAATTTCCATTCAGGTAAAATTGAGGCAGAGATAAGAATGGAAATTTGAGGTGTGGTTTTCAACTTCAGAATTCAAAGAATTCTGATAGTGCTCAAAAATCATTTTTTGATTTTTGACATTCTGACATAAAAAAGAAGAAAAAGAAAGAAAAAAGAACTTAGACATCGTTATCGTCTTCATCTTCAAGCTCCTCAACCTCTTCATCAAGAAGCTCGTCCTCATAGTCGTCGTCACCCTCTTCTTCAGATTTCTTTTTAGGCATCTGCAATCACCTGAATCTGCCACAAGTGAAGGGTTTATAAATGTTTCGGTCTCTTCTCCTCGTGTGCTATCCCGAAATTATTTCATAAGGCTGAGTTAGTTAGCCGTATGAAATTA
>CAYJRI010000042.1:0-2919 GCA_964372435.1 Candidatus Woesearchaeota archaeon
CAAACAGTAAAAGAAGCACTCAATGAAACAAAAAATAACCAGACCATGAACAGTCAAACCAAATCCTTCATTGTTAATTATCTCGAAGCAATTCCTAAAGGTAATCTCTCGATCAGTTCCTCGCCATCTTCTGCATATATTTATCTTGATGGAGCTTATAGGGGACTGACTCCAAAGATTATTACAAACATGACTGCAGGAAATTACACACTTAAATTAACAAAATCAGGATATCAAACCTTTACAACAACAATAAAGATAGAATCAGGAAAAACCACGACACTAAAAATAACATTACAAGCAGCAGCATCTCCATCGCCTAGCCCTTCATAGTTCATAAGATTTTTGGACGAATAACATTCTTTCTCTGCAATCTTCAAAGTTTCGCAATAATTTATAACTGCGAAAGATTTATAAATACCTCGCACTTCTAAAGTAATGAGATTGAGAAGCAAAATGGATAATTTTAGGAGTATTTTACGAGAACAAAGGGAAGAACTTAAAGAAAAGTTTGAGAAGGAAAAAATCATAGCGCGTGAAAACTTTCATGAGGTTGAAACAGTAATCCCCTCACGCCTCATCAAAGTCATTACAGGAATACGAAGATGTGGAAAATCTATCTTCGCATTTCAACTCCTCAAAAATAAAAATTATGGCTACATCAATTTCGATGACGAGAAATTAGCAGGAATAGAATCGGATCAACTTAATGACCTCCTCGAAGCAGTTTATGAGGTTTATGGCAAAGTGGATTACCTATTTTTAGATGAAGTACAAAATGTTCTAGGGTGGGAACTCTTCGTCAATCGGTTACAGAGACAACAGCTGAATGTTATCGTAACAGGAAGCAATGCAAAATTATTAAGTAGAGAATTAGCTACTCATCTTACAGGTCGACATATGGCTGTTGAACTTTTTCCTTTCTCGTTTAGAGAATTCTTAACATACAAGGGAACAGCACCACTAGAAGAAACTGCAAAGGAGAGGGGACTTATTAAAAAAAATCTTCATGAATACCTTGAAACCGGAGGTTTTCCAGAAACACTTAAGGAGCCAAGTCCAAAACTCTATCTCAAAAGCCTATATTCAACAATACTTCTTAAAGATATTCTCCTCAGGCACAGAGTCAGATATGTAAAAACCTTTAAGGATTTAGCTAGCTATATTATTACCAATTTTTCTAGAGAAGTGAGTTTTAATAAATTAAAAAAGATATTTAATTTAGGAAGCGATCATACTGCTAAAAACTATCTAGAATTTTTAGAAGAAAGTTATCTCGTTTTTATGATCGAGAAATTCTCTTACAAAAAGAAAGAAAGTCTTATAGAGAATAGAAAAGTATATGCTATTGACACAGGTATTATTAAAGCAGTAAGTTTTAGATTTGGAGAAGATATTTCACATTTGTATGAGAATGTAGTAGCATTAGAGTTACTCAGAAAAAAAGCGAGGGAGCAGAGTAGAGAAATCTTCTACTGGAAAAACCCTCAACAAGAAGAAGTTGATTTTGTTGTGAAAGATGGGCTAAAAATACAGCAATTAATTCAAGTTTGTTATGATATTTCTGACTACGACACAAAAAAAAGAGAACTCAGAGCCTTGCTCAAGGCAAGCAAAGATCTCAAATGTAAAAATCTCCTCGTAATAACTGAAGATAAAGAAGGTGAAGAAAAAATTAAAAATAAGAAGATAAAATACATTCCATTATGGAGATGTTTACGTGCCACAAGGCTATAGTGTTATTGATGGCAATTGTACACAAGTATTTCTAGCAAATGAAACAAAGGATATTGTCTTTAGTGTAAAAGAAATTGGAAGCCCTGAGCCAAATAATGTTTTTGAAATTACTACAAAACACAATGGGAAGGTAAAGAAAGTAACGTTATCTTCTCCAGGAAAAAGAACACCTGAATACTTAGAAAAACAAGCTGCAAAGAGACATCAAAAATCATTCTTGCCAGTGCTATTACGTTTTATAAACTCTTTATCCCCAATCTCTTCTCCATCACCAAGCCCATCACTATCCTCTTACTAATCTTTCTCCTTCCCCTCGTCCTCATCAAGCGCCTCATCTAAATCATCGAGATATTCTTCCTCTTCCTGGCTCATCTCCTTCTGATAAATCCCATCAGGATCATCACTCATAGGATTTTTTGCCTCGTTAATTGATTCTTCTTCCTCACCATCAACCTTTTCCTTATTTCCAACCTCGGCCTTATCTTTAACTTTTGTTTCTTCTTCCCCACTCTCCATCTCAGCTAGCTCTTCTTTCTTTTTTCCCTTACCATCTGCTGTCTTATCAAGAATTTTTTCTTTTTTCTTTAGGCCTCTCTTTTTCGCAGTTTTTTTCTCTTCTTTTTTCTTTGTCTCCTGTAAAAGAGCATCTTCCTTTCTTTCGATAGTTTCAGCAACAGGCTCTGCAGCCTTCTGCTCCATCATCCTCTTTAACGCATCATTATCCAGCATCATTCTCTTTGCTACCTCATCATACTTGTGAAGGGTAGCAGCAAGTTCATTCACAAGATAATTCATTTCAATATTAGTAAGTGCAGACTGCTGTGGTTTCACAATATCCACATGCGATGGCAGATAGGAAAAAACAACTTTCAGCAGGTCCTCAATTCTTTCAAAGGTCATCTCCACCTCTGCAAACGTAGTAAAAATATCATGATGCTGCTCAACCACTTTAGGCTCAAAGACCTTTTTATCCACAATACAGCAGCCCTTCTCGTCCTTTATTTTATCGACCAACTGTGAGAGCGTCTCCTTGATATACTCGGCAGGCCTTCCCATGATCTCAAAGATCATAATAGCGTATATATTTTCCATCTTATGCAATATTTCCCTGACAAAAATCTCGCAAGAGCGTATATATTTTCCATCTTATGCAATATTTCCCTGACAAAAATCTCGCAAGAG
>CAYJRI010000042.1:3019-7871 GCA_964372435.1 Candidatus Woesearchaeota archaeon
ATGCAATATTTCCCTGACAAAAATCTCGCAAGAGCGTATATATTTTCCATCTTATCCAATCTTCCCATGAAAAAATTTAACTATTGCATATATATTTTCCATTTTTATCGTCCTTTGTTACTTTGCTTTTATTAATCTCAAAATACTTTGAATAATCCCGCCAAAGATTGCATAGCAAACACCATTAAATCCTAGAGTCAAAATCCACTTGTAAATCGGGACATAATACGTGTGAGATGCAGTCTGAATATCAGGAATGAAGTATCCGATAAGGTCCATAGGACCAATAAGTAATGGTCGTAGAACTTCAAAAAATGAACTAATGAGGCCAAAAATTGCTAAAAGAGGAGCTATAAACGCTCCGAAAATAAAACCTATAATTAATCCTTTTCTATTATCAATAATCTGCTGTATAATTTTATTTTTTGTCATTTGATCTTTTGTAAATTATGTTAAACAACCCCTCCACTTCTCTTCATCATCAGGAGAATGACGAGGAGAACGCAGAAGAGAGCAAAGCCGTAAATTGCATACGCTTTAACTTTCTCGTTCATGCTCTCATAGATTTTTATATCTTTCTCTTTTTTACCGAGATAAATAACCTTACTTTCCATCTCTTCAGATACCTCTTCTTGCGATTCTTGAGGCTTTTGAGCCCTTGGTGATACAAGAGCCTCTTTTTCTTGAGAAATATTCTGATCCTCCTCTATTTCCTCGGCTGTATTGATGCTCTCAGAGCCTGATGTATTGATAGATTGAGAACTTTGCAAGCTTCCAGAATTCTGAGCAGGAGTTGGTTGAGCTACAGGAGCCTTCTCTTGAGCATGTTGCACTTCCTCGCACGCATTTCCCTGCGAAGGTGTTGGTGCACATTCCTTCCACCCATTCAGCTTTTGCCAACTGATATTCTTCTTGGAGGAAGTATAGGAAAAGGAATCAACAGTTTCATTATCCTTTAAAATTTTCACAACATCACCATCATTTGCCAATCCCATCCCCCTCCACTCTATTGCCTCTAAACTGAATTTCGCTCGAAACGCTGCTTTATTATTCGTAATCACCAGAAAGCCCTGAAAACTTCCATTCAATGCAAATCGCTGCCTTTGCCCACTTGTATCAAGAATATAGCCGCTCAAATCAACAGCCTCTGCACTGTAAAGCTCGATAAACTCGCAATTTGCACTCCTATTCCCACAATCAGGCATGACTTCAGAAAGTTGCAGGGCAGATGAAAAAGGGAGCAAGAGAAGTATAAAACATAATCCTTGACGATAAGCTCTTTTCATTCCCCCAAAAAAGAACATCGCTTTTTAACCATTATGATATTAAAGAACATGATTCCTTTCTTCAATCATCAGGAAAAACCAGAAGACTCCGCTTTTTAATGCGGAGATGAATGGTGGTTTTTCATGAGCCTAAAAATTTTCGTGTAAAAGAAAAATTCCGATCAGACTTCTTTTTTTAAAACGGAGTTAGGAATTTTTCAGGAAATTTTTATGATTTTTCTGCTTCATTGAGAACAATCATTGTTTGTGTTCTTTCAATACCCTCGATATTTCTTAATTTCACAGTAATAAACTGATTCAGTTCATCAATCGTAGCTACTCTTATCTTGAGAACAATGTCAGTCCCTCCTGTCACCATAGAAGCACTCTCTACTCCCTTCTCTTCGAGGAGTTTTTGAGTCAGTTCATATTGTGTAAAGCGAGATTCCTTTAATGATTGGTAATCTACAACAACCAAGACATATGCTGCCAATGGTAACCCTACTTTCTTGTAATCCATCTCAATCATGTACTTCTTGATGATCCCCTCTTTCTCAAGATTTTTCATTCTATGATAGACAGTAGTAATCGGAATCCGTGTCTCCTTCGCTATTTTCTGCACACTCCATCTCCCATGCTCTTGGAGGCAGATAATGATTTTTTTATCTTTATCATCCATAATGGAATAAATACTCCATTATTTATAAACTTTTCTAATTTTATTGTATATTTATTCGTATTTTGAGTGAAAAAGTTTATTAAGAGAATCTGCTTTAAACAATTAACCTAAACATAATGGAGATAAAATGGCAGAAAAGGGAAAAAACGGCGCATATTGGGAAGGAAGTATGATGGAGATGTGTATATAAGATACCAAGATGGTAAAGAAGAACATTTTGAAAGAGCAAGAAGATACGTAACATTCAGAGATGATGGTTCAGTTGTTCTTTATCGTTATGATACACGAACTACTACTAAAATCCCGTCCAATTTGCAAGTAAAAATTGATGAGGATTAATAAAAACGTCATACAAAATCGTCTACCACGAGGCGCATCCTCAGGAAAGAGAAATAGGAGACAATGTCCATATCTATTTTTTGGATATCCTGAGAAGATAAAGCGATCTAAAAGCGAAATAGAAAGTAAATTGGGAAAAAGCCTTGATGATATTGCTCATGACACCTTTGATCACAAAAGGAATTACCAAATTCCCCTAGAAAAATGGCAACATTTGCCCATTCATTTACTTAACCTTTCATAATCCCTTAGTCTCAAGAATCCGTCCCTCTGATGGCAGAGTTATAAACATGAAACCAAAAATACTGATCATTCAAACTGGAGGAACACTCTCTCAAGAAAAAGGAGAGGATGGAGCGTATAGACCATCTTCTCAATCTCTGAACAAGATCCTCGAAAAAATACCCTTAGATAGCCTTGCAGAGATAAACACTGATGGAAACTCTAATATAGACAGTACCAATATGGAAACTTCACATAGAGCAAATCTTGCAAGGATGATTTATAAAAACTATCGAAACTATGATGGTTTTGTTATTCTTCATGGAACAGATACCATGGCTGACACTGCAGCAGCTCTTAACTACATGCTTCAAAATTTAGGCAAACCCCTTGTTCTGACAGGATCTCAAAAATCAATTTTTGAACCAGGGAATGATGCAATGAACAATGTCTATAATGCAGTAAAAACTGCAACAAAAGATGTGGGAGAGGTTATTATTGTATTTGGTGATAAAATCTTGAGAGGTGTTCGTACAGTGAAAGAAAGCGAACATGGATTAAATGCCTTTTCTTCACCGAGAGTTGAACCTGTTGGAGAAATTGGCATAGATATTATACTCAAAGAGCATATGATGAAGAGATGTAAAAAAGAACTCAGCCTCTTTGTAGATTTTGATACCAATATCGAGCTTTACCAACAATCTTCTGGAACAAGCACCACCATTTTCGAAAATTATGTGAACAGCAAAGAGATTCATGGAATTGTCATTAGCGCTTATGGTGCAGGAAATGTTCAGGATAGATTAGTTCCTTATATTGAAAAAGCCACGAACGCTGGTAAACCAGTTCTCGTTGTGACGAACTGCAGGTTAGGAGCAGCTGATATGGGCATCTATGTAGTTGGTTTAGCTCCCTTAAAAGCAGGAGCGATTTCAGCAGGAGACATGACTTTAGAAGCAGCAATACAAAAATTAATGTATGTAGTTGGGAGAGCAAATAAAGAGGAACTTGAGGGAAAAGAGCGCTTAGCTTTTGTGGAAGATATCATTCATACTGAATATAATAAAGATATTACAATAACCACTACACGATTTAAATCATCGTAAAGAAAAATGCATAACCAGATCATAAGACACTACCCCCCAGAATATGCCACCATTATGTACAATTATCCTTCTCTTTTTCCAGAGATACCAACACTTCCTCAGCCAACTCAGCTTGAAGAAATAAGGCGTCAGGTATTAAGTGGAGAAAGTCTAGAGGGAATTCTAGGAAAAACAGACGATTTGGTATTTGCATGGATAAAAGAACTTCATCAGGAAGAAAGCGAGCTCGATGGAATGAAAATCCCTTTCATCTTTAAACAGAAATATAATAGAAAATTAAGAAAAGTTGAGGGAATGGCAATAAATCTCAGTGCTTTTCTTGAAGGCTTAGATACTGGAATAAGATATTGTGAAAGAGGCATGGCTGGTTATACGCTAGGAAGATATCTCTCCTGGAAAAGCGAATTCATGAAAGAACGGGCAGAACTTTTTTTGAAGCTCTATACCTTCCTCAACAGCACCAATAAAGAATATTATGAAATGCTCTTCTATAAATTGGCCCAAGTCTATAGAGCAGCGAAATTTGGTTTAGATGCGACAAAACCACACTCTCCCATTGAAAAAATGTTACAAGATAAAATAAAAGAAGTAGCCTCGAGAAGAGAAAATATAAGCTTTCCTTATGAGAAGCTCAAGAACATCGCGCAACACGAACTCATTGGAGAAGCACTTGAAGCTACAAAGGAGGAAATAGACAATGGCGAGTAAAGCTGGAAAAAAATTACTGAAAGAATTGCAGCGTCATAAAAAAAGTGAAAAACTTGAAGAGAAAGTGGAAGATAGAGAAATCAAAACTGTATTACCAACCCAAAGACCATCCACAAGAATGGCGTCATTCCCAGCTCCGGGCATAATTATTCTTACTGCAATAGGTGGAGCCATAGTAGCATCTCTCCTAACAATTCTATCAAGAGAATATACCATGAGAGACTACATCAACCTCAACGGTCAGGAATATACCATGAGAGACTACATCAACCTCAACGGTCAGGAATATACCATGAGAGACTACATCAACCTCAACGGTCAGGAATATACCATGAGAGACTACATCAACCTCAACGGTCAGGAATATACCATGAGAGACTACATCAACCTCAACGGTCAGGAATATACCATGAGAGACTACATCAACCTCAACGGTCAGGAATATACCATGAGAGACTACATCAACCTCAACGGTCAGGAATATACCATGAGAGACTACATCAACCTCAACGGTCAGGAATATACCATGAGAG
>CAYJRI010000043.1:0-7615 GCA_964372435.1 Candidatus Woesearchaeota archaeon
AAAAACAATTTGAGAGTCCTGCAAGGAGATTTAACGAACAATATCTTTATTAACTGTAAATTCCCTAATAAATCATGTCACAAAGAGAGGTAAGCATTGCTGATGCAGCGATTGAACGCGGCATCGCGGAAATCAGAAAAAGACATCCTGAGCTGAGTGAGCGCTACTTGAGAAGCCATATTGATCAGTCTATTCAAGAGGAATATTTCGGGAAAATCAATGAATACGTTAATACACATGGAAAAAAATGGAATGATCAGGAAAAAGTAAACTTTCTTTACGATCAACTTTCCCAAGCAGTTGCCTCGGGAGTTTTATTTGATAAGGGTGGGAAAGAATTTATTCTGAAAAGAGGAAGACTAGAGCACCGCGTAAAAGGAGGAACAGAGATAGACCATGTGCTGAGTGCATTTCATGAAATGTATAGCTTGATGCCAGAAGAAACTGCCAAGAGAAATCCAGAGCTTGCAAGAGCAATAGCAACCCTTGAAGATGCCCGTTTCATGGACGCAGCCCTTGATCTTCTGGATCAGCACGGCGTTGTCCCTGAGCACCATTACAGACAAGCGAAAAAAGATCTTGCCTATAAAATCGGAGAAGAAGCCCAAGGCGCGATCTACTCTATCACCAAATATCTTGCTCCAAAGAAAAAGGTTGCGGCAGCAATTCTCGGCATGAGTGGCGCACTTTTCATCCTCCTTGCAGGATCAGGCATTACAGGAAATGCTATTGGACAAGCAAATCCAGGTTCAGGAATTTTGAGCGGCCTTCTGCTTATTGTAAGCTCTATTCTTTTGATAAAAACCTAACTGAAAAATCACCTGAAAAAAATACCACAAAAAGATTTATAAACCCTGCTTACTTGAAGAAGGTATAGTTCTTGAAAAATGGATGACGTACTCCAAAGCAAAGTTCTCAAAACAGGAACCAGCATCGTAGGAATTGTCTGTAAAGACGGCATTGTCATGGCAGCGGATAGAAAAGTGACAGCAGGAAGCCTCGTTATGGGAAAAAATATCAAAAAAATCATTCCTGTGAACGACTATCTTGCGATTTCAACAACCGGCAATGCTTCTGATGCACTCCTTTTGATTAAGATTATCAGAGCAGAGCTCAAACTCAAAGAACTAAAGACAAAACAGCGCCCAACCATAAAAGAAGCAGCAAATCTCATAGCCATTGTTACCTACCACAACATTCGCCAGATGTCTATGATACCCAATATCGTTGGCACGCTCCTAGGCGGAGTGAATTCCGATGGTACCACAGATCTCTATTCTATAGAACCAGCAGGAGGAGCCTATCAAATTGAAGACTACGATGCTAACTTTAGCTCAGGGATGCCGTTTATTCTTGGCTTCTTAGAAAGAAATTGGCGACCAAACATCACCATAAAAGAAGGCGTTGATCTTGCCGTTGAGGCATTAAAATCCTCAACACAAAGAGACGTAGGATCTGGCCATGGTATCGATGTCTTTACCATAACCAAAGACGGCATTAAACAAGTCGTAGAGCAGGAAATCGAACCCCTCTACAAAGAGCGAAAGAAGTAGTCAACGCAAAATTCAAGCAGTTCTTCATACAAATGATGGGGTGAATTACAGTCCAATGACAGATATTATCAAGAATATTCTTACAGACTTTCCGAAAGTGATTAGCGATGCAAATTTCGAAGGAGCAAACATTGTTCTCTATACTGACAGTAAGGAATTCTTTCAGGAGGGTGAGGTAAAAGTAAAAGCAGTTGTTGACAGAATCAAGAAGAGAATTGAGCTGCGCGTTGATGCAAAAATTATCGTAGAATCAGAGGAGGCTGAGAAAATGATACGAGAGATTGTTCCTCAAGAAGCAGAGATCACAGGCATCATCTTTGACAAGCAAAGGAGCGTCGTCATTATCGAAGCAAAGAAGCCGGGGATGGTTATTGGAAAGCAGGGATCCATTCTTCATGAGATCAAGCAGAAAACACTTTGGTTCCCACAGATTCAGAGAAGCCCCGCGATTCCAAGCAAGATCACTGAGAACATTCGCGCAGTTCTTTACCAGAACAATAATTACAGAAAAAAATTTCTCAACGCAATCGGAGAAAAAGTCTATAAAGATTGGAGTCCTGATAAAGTAGAAGAATGGGTCCGTATTACGTTCCTTGGTTCAGGAAGACAAGTCGGGAGAAGCTGCCTTCTTCTCCATACGCCGCAGTCCAAAATTCTTCTTGATTGCGGAATAGACCCAGCATCAACCGGTTCTGAAAGATTTCCTTATTTAGATGTTGCAGAATTTGACATCAATCAAATTGACGCCATCATTCTGAGCCATGCCCATCTTGACCATGTTGGCGTTGTTCCTTACATCTACAAAATGGGCTATAAAGGCCCTATTTACATGACGACTCCAACAAGAGATATTGCTTCCTTACTCTGCCTTGATTACATCGGCGTCTCCTACAAAAAAGCTGTTGCCCCCATCTATGCAGCTTCCGATATTCAGCAAATGGTAAAACACTCAGTCTGCCTTGACTTTAACGAGGTAACTGACATTACTCCAGATGTAAGATTGACATTCTACAATTCAGGCCATGCTCTAGGCTCAGCCATGGTACACCTCAATATCGGAAATGGCCTTTCCAATCTCCTCTATGGAGCAGACATGATGTATGGAAGAACCCGCCTCCTCGATCCTGCAGTCACCTTCTTTCCAAGACTCGAAACACTCATCCTTGAATCAACATATGGGGCAAAAAATGACCTTGCTCCTCCAAGAAGAGATTCAGAGATGCAACTCATTGATACAATCAAGAGAACCCTAGAAAGAAACGGGAAAATTCTTATACCAGAGCTTGGGCTTGGCAGATCGCAAGAAACCATGCTCGTCATTGAAGACGCCGTCAAACAAGGGCTCCTCCCACCAGAAACAAAAGTCTATATCGACGGAATGATTTGGGACATTAATGCAATACACACAGCCTATCCCGATTTCCTTTCAGGCACAGTGAAATCGATGATCTTTCATGATAAAAATCCCTTTGTTTCAGAGATCTTCACAAGAGTTGGCTCCTCCAAAGAGCGAAGAGAAGTCATCGAAGGCGGTCCATGTGTGATCCTTGCAACATCAGGAATGCTCGTAGGTGGAGCCTCTGTAGAATATCTCCGGGAGCTCGCAGGAAACAAGAGAAATACCCTCTGCTTTGTCTGCTACCAAGGTGCAGGAAGTCTTGGGAGAGTTATTCTCGAAGGGGCAAGGGAAGTAAAAATGAGCGGGGAAAACGGAGAAGAAAACGTCGAAATCAATCTTGAAGTAACAAGAATTGTCGGATTCTCAGCACACTCAGCACGAAACCAGCTTCTCGCCTTTGTCAACAATATCCAGCCCAAACCAAAGCGCATTATCATCAATCATGGTGAAGCAAGCAAATGCCTTGACCTTGCCTCTGCGATCTATAAGCTCAATAGAATAGAGACTTCTACGCCGAGAAATTTGGAGACCGTAAGGATAAGGTAAAACGAAAAAGTAAGGGATGCTCGGCAGGAGCATACTATCTTTTTGATGAATTTGAGGGATTACAAAAAACAATCCCTGAAGTTTGTCAGAATGGTATGTTTCTCGGTGGGGGCATTTATGCGTAAAATGTGCTATGCCCCATTTGAGTATAAACAAAAGATTATTCGAATCGTGGGCGGGGCATCGAAAACAAAAAAGTTCAATGCCCTAACGAAAATACGAGAAATTAACAATCAGAAAAACCCTCTTATACTACCACACCCTAAGGGTATGGTTTTCAATTTCTGACATAATAAAAGAGAGGAAAAGCAAGAAAAATCTTGAAGTATAGATGAAGAGGCAACCTCTTCCTAACCTTTTCTATAGAAATCTTTAAATACTGATAAATCAATAGTATTATAGATTAATCAATAGATAGAAAATGGTAAAATTAAAGAGAAAACAAGAAGAAGGTTTTCGTGCAATTTTTGGAGATTTAGAAATTTCTCATTTAGAGGGAACTATAATCGCCTCTTTCTTCCCAGAAGCCGAAGAGATGACTATAAAAGAGATTCAAGAAAGGGCAGATTATTCTTATGAAAGAGTCAATTCCGCATTAAAATCCCTTGTTGAAAAGGGAATTGTAATAGAAAAAAAAGTGGGAAAAACTTTAGTTTACTTTCTAGATACAAGTAACATATATTCAGACAGTTTGGGTTTTAACAGATATAGTCTTCAAAGAGAAGTTGCTTTCATAAAAAAACATAGACCAATCTATAAAGCAATTCAGGAAGTTGAAAATTATCCTTTTTCATGGAGTGTAATTTTATTTGGAAGTTATTCAAAGGGAACTGAAACTAAACAAAGTGATATTGATTTGATAGTTACTTGTATTCCCTCTAAAGAAAAAGAAGTAAATAATTTTATTAAATCATTAGAACATAAATATGGGATTAAATTTTCTCAAATAGTTCTACCAATGTATGAATTTCCAAACATAAAAAAAGATAATCCTGAATTATGGAGCGATTTAAAACTTTATGGAATAGTATTTAAGGGGGGGGATTCATTTTATTATTGGATGTATAAAGATGAGAAAAACTGATTGGTATATCCAACAAGGGCAATTATCAAAAGATAATTCGTATAAGAATTTAGCAAATAAATTCTTACAAAAAGCTAGGCAGAACCTTATAACAATGAGCATTCTTTCTGAATTGAATGATAATAAAAAAGCAAGAGATTTACTTAAAGCTCCAAGAGATTATGATTCAAATGAATGGGTTGTCATCACAGGATATTATGCGATGTATACTGCCGCAATCTCTTTACTAGCTAAGATAGGTTATAGAAGCAAAAATCACACAGCAACACTATGTGTCTTAGAAGAGTTTTTTGTTAAAAAGAAAATATTAGATGAAGATATTTTAATCTTACTTAAATCAGCAATGTTTCATAAAGAAGAAATTGAAAAGCTATCTGATGCAAGGCATAAAAGAGAGATAGCACAATACAGTATTACAAAACAAACAACAAAATCTATTGCAGAAAAGATAAAAAAAGATGCTTATGATTTTATCAACAAATGTGAAGAAGTAATCAATAAATAGAAAATTAATTAAACCCCAACGACTTATGTTAACTAATATAGTGAAAAGAGGGAAAAACAAGAACGTCCTTAAAGAATAGTTGAATGGGCAACCTCCCTCCTGGGGCATTGCCATACGTTCGAATCCCCATATGGACATTCCCAAAAAATTGGCAAATGACCACCCCCGGCAGGAGCATATAGCCATTGTGGCATTTTCATGCGAAATGAAATGTGTTAATTCTCATGATAACATCTCATAAAACACAAGATTTAAATAGTAGGTAAGAATAGTCTTACCATGAGCCAAATAGATATAACAAAAATGAGTTCAAAAGGACAAGTAGTAATTCCTCTCGAACTTAGAAAGGGAATAAAAGAAGGAGATAAGTTGGTCGTTATCAGAAATAATGATCAGATTATTCTAAAGAAGGCTGACAAATTTAATAAAAATCTCGAAGAAGATTTAGAGTTTGCTAGACGAACCGAAGAAGCTTGGAAAGAGATTGAAGAAGGGAAGTATAAATCTATGAGTGTTGAAGAATTATTCAAAGAATTAAAAAGTCTTAAGTGAAAATGGTTAAAGAGGTGCGAAGAACCGACAATTTTCTTAATAGGTTAAAAAAACTAGACAAAAGTTATATTGGTAGGACTGAAAAGATAATCATCAAGATTATTGAAAATCCAGAAATCGGAAAACCCATGAAATTTGATAGAAAAGGCACGCGAGAATTGTACGCGAGTCCATTCAGATTATCCTATGCTTATGATAAAAATCAAGATATTCTTTACTTGCTAGACCTTTATCATAAAGACGAACAATAATATTTTAGCCTGTTTGCACCACGATGCCACACCAGCCTTCAGCCCGGCAGAGGAGCATTCCCCTATCCGCAAAAATTCAAGCCAAACCTTTAAAAACATCTTTTAAATATATCTATTGAAGAGGTTACATCAGTACTTCTAATAAAAATGAAACACAACGTCAAGATAACCATCATTCTCTTAGTAATGTTTTTCATCACTCAATTAATCGGGATAGCAGTCATCAACGCTTACTCAACCCGACAAGAAGTTGTCTTCAACGAAACAACCCAGCAAGAGGAAGTCGTGAATGTCACTCCGCAACTTCCCTACGGCATGCAGCCTCCAGAAGACCTTGAACCAGGAGTATCTTTGGGAACTATAATTACAGCATTCATAATTGCAATAGCTTTAATCTTTCTCCTTTCAAAGATCAAAGCAGCACTCTTCCTCAAATTCTGGTTTTTCTTCGTTGTCGTAATCGCATTGGGTTTAGCCATCAATCCCTTTATCAAAGGACTTGCTCAAGACTACGCACCCTATCTTGCAGCAGCTATTGCCTTGCCTCTTGCCTTCTACAAAATATTCAAAAGAAACCTCATCGTGCACAATCTTACAGAACTTCTTATTTATCCAGGCATCGCAACAGTTTTTGTCCCAATTCTTAATTTATGGACAGTCATAATCCTCCTCCTCCTCATCTCAGCATATGACATGTATGCAGTTTGGCACTCTGGCTTCATGCAGAAAATGGCAAAATTCCAGATACAAGAATTGAAGTTCTTTGCAGGTTTTTTCATCCCCTATGTTTCAGCAAAGGACAAAGCGAAGATTATTGAGGCAAAGAAGAACAACACCCTGAAAAACCTTAAAAAAATAAAAGTCAATCTCGCTATTTTAGGTGGTGGCGACGTAGTCTTCCCCATTATCACCTCTGGCGTTGTCTTGCGAATGTGGGGATTGCCTCAGGCACTGTTCATTTCAGTTTTCGCAACACTCTCTTTATTATGGCTTTTCGTTATCGCAAAAAAAGGAAAATTCTATCCAGCAATGCCTTTCATAACTATAGGCTGTCTTATAGGGATACTTTTCGGCTGGATGTTGTAAAACACTCTTTCAATTTCTCAAGAAAGTGTTCTCGTTGCGCAGCAACATGAAAGGTAAGAACAGCTCGTAAAGCTTCTTTGGGATCTTTTTGAAAATAATAGCTTGATTGTTCCTCTCTACAGATTAGAGCAGAAGCATCATACACACAAACAAAACGAGGTTTAAACCTGCTGAGTGGATCATATCCCCAGCTATCACGATCAAAATGATGCACTGATAAGTCCAGCGCAGCTGGGATATGGAGCTTAGCGGAAATAACAGTTCCTTTTTTTGCGGGAGAAATATCACAACCATTCCTAAGAACAAGAGAGAGGTTTTCCTTACGAGAGCTTATATCAACTCCCCGATACAGGGAAGGCCCATATTTCTGCGCAACTCGCTCCTCTAGTTGAGTCCAAAGAGGATGATATTTTTCATGGAAATCCTCAAGAGAAAAACTATGGACTGAAACTCCATAGAGAATAAGATCAGGTTCAGGAGAAAAAGGAAGAATTTGAACAATTTCTCTGCTAGTTTGCTTTCTTACTCTTCGGGATGGCATTTTGAATAAAAACTTCCAGGATTTTTAAACTTATATCCCTTTCGATACTGTAACATTATCGTCATCTTCCTGATTTTGCAAGGAATCTGATAAGGTTT
>CAYJRI010000044.1:0-7260 GCA_964372435.1 Candidatus Woesearchaeota archaeon
TTTCAGAGGAAAACATACTATTTAAGCTTAACTCACGATAACTTTACAATATCAACCCAAAGAAAGGTTTTTAAACATCTTCCTCTTCTTGCCCTCATGAAAAGAGGCTGGAATAGAGTAAGTATAGTAATGATTCTACTGCTAGGACTAAATCTTCAGCTTATTCTTGCCCAAGAAGTAGGCTGCACAAACATTGACGTAGGAACAGCCAGCGACGCTGAATCAGTCGACATCACTTTTGTCGGAGATGCTGGAGTCCCTGCAGCCACCATCAGAAGAGTTGCAGAAGATTTCGTAGCCCACACAAACACCAATCTCCCTTCAACCCACCCCTACAACGAATTCAGACAAGCAGGCAAACTAGATATTCGAGCAGTAACGCAAAACGCAGAACTCAGCTGCTGCACCTCAGGAACCAATCCTTGCAATCCTGCCAGAGTTGCAGAACTTGCCTCAGCCTGCCCAACAGACGAAATTGTTGTCATCTCAAACAAAATCAATGAACTCAACTGCCAAAGAGCCAGCATCTTAGGAACCTATGGTAAACACGCCCTTGTCTCGCCAAACGCAAGGCCGACAGAAGTGCTCCATGAACTCGGAAAATCCCTTGCCTTTCTTGGAGAAGAACGTCTCTATCAAGGAGAACTCGGGGAGTATGATCCTCTCATAACTGACTTCGAAGCCAATCAAGAGCTCTATCGAAGCCAGCTCAACATCTTCAACTTTCCCAATTGTGAAAAAAATCCAGAATGTGGTCCTGAAGGAAGAGATTGCTTCTGCCCAAAATGGCAATGCACCCCACAGCAAATATTAGACAATCCGCAATGTGGAATTTCAGGAGCTGAATGCATTGCAGGATGCGGCTTTTCCCAATACCGCAGAGACGCAGAAGATGACATCATGCGCAAAGGAAATACACCAAGTCCTTTAGAAGAAATTCATCTTCGCCACGCCCTTAGCCGCTACCTAGAATCTACCTCCCTAAAAGAGCCCATGAGCATTGAAGTCAATAAACCAACAGAAGACCTCCTCATCCAAAACTTCCTTGAAGTGAACAGAGAGGGGCATAAAGGCATTATTCCAGAAGCAGATTTCAACGTGCCAGTCCCTCCAGAAATTAGAACTCCAGATACAAGCTTCTGGGAAGAAAGTGTTGCATTCGCCTCTCCCCTCAATCCTTTCTGCGATAATTTCCTCAATTTTGGCGGCCTCGATGATTTTGAGTGCGGTAAACCAGAAAGAATTACAAATTTCGCTCCAGCAGAACTCAAGCTAACATTCACTGACATCGAAAGAGAACCAACAGCCTCCCCAGACACAGTAAAAACAACTTTCAGAATACAAACAGATATTAATGGAAAAGTAAAATTCAGAGCTTCAGGAGAATTTAGTATCAGGTGCATTCTTCCACCAGTCACCATAAACCTTGATTGTGAAGACGATCTTCCCGAAATTCCCTGGAGTACTTCTTTCCCAGTCACTGTCGAAACAGAGATGAGGTACTCGCAAGCCCCTACAGGTGTGATAAAAGTAGAACCACGGATCACCCGCATTATCCGCCCGCAAGACCCTGGGGTAAGAGTGCGAAATCCAGCAGCAGTTCAATTAGATGTTCCTGGAGGAGCTCCGCAAGATTTCCTTAACTTCGTTAGAGACGTTATTCTTGCAGAAGATGATGCACCAGCCTATGCATTTACAACAGAAACAGATTCATCAGCTTGCCCAGAAGGAACATGCCTCGCCACCCACCTTGAAAGAAATTTCGACGACATCGGCCTTGTATTCAAATACTCCACAGACACATTCGGCACAGGCAACTATCCGAATACCCATGAACCAAGAAACCTTTTCCTTGATTTCTATGCAGACAGGGTAAACCAAAATCAGCCGTCAGCAGTAGAAATAGAATCAGGAAGCCAAGAGGGAGGCACTCGTCTAAGACTCACAGGCCTCGCAGCAATGAATCTCCCGCTCCCAGGAGAAAAAGCAGAATGTATAAAAGACATTCAACACAATTTCAAAAACACTCTAACCCTCGACGCTAAAACACGTCAAAACTTCATCAGACAAATCAATCTCAATCCCGATAGCCACGGAAATCTCAAAATATCTCAAAGCTACGTCAACTACCACATCGCTAATCTCTGGAATCGCGGTCACCTCTGCGCAGCAAAAGAAATTCCCATAGCCTTCTTCCCAACAACCATTGACCCTGACACAGACCCTCCCTCCCTCATCCAGTTAAAAAAAATAACGTATAATCTAATCCCGCAACGCCCGTACTATATTAACTACGCAGATACCGGAGACGCAAATGGGGACGGTATTACTGACTTCAGAGACCAAGTCATATCATCAGGAGATTTCAGGCTCGCAATGACCTTCATCTTCGAAGGCCCTGACCCAAGTGAGAGTGATGACGTTCCTATTCAAGTCATATCACTCCAAAGCTTCCAAGCACCACTCACACTTGAAGAACCTGACATCACAAGAGCTTTTTCAGAAGGCTTCACTTTCGCCCAGAGCTTCCTGAAATCAGAAGTAGAAAATATCCTTCCAAGCGAAAATGACTTGCAATGCCTTGGCACAGAAGAGCAATGCAGTATCCTGCGCAACCAGATCATCAACCCATCTATCGTCACCTTCATCAAAGAAAGTTACACTTCCCCGCAAATTAGTCGTGGCCTTGAAGAAGTTCCTGTAAGACAGCTCCGCGATGTCTTTGAAGGCCAAGGAGTTATTGTTGATTACTTCAACCCAGGAATTAATCTCGACTTCGGATCGTTTGTCCAGAAAATAACGCAAACGCAAATCGAAGGAAAATATGCAGTCTTTGCCTACGACCTCGTCCCAAAATGCGCAGGAGATTGTGGTCCTGCCTCCCGAGCCTTCATCAATTCCATCGAAGATGTTTACTTCAAAAATAGCCAATCATGCAAAATCGATCAAGCCTGCATAGAACCAGCATGCCTTGACACTGCACGAGAATGCCTTGAAAACCTGAGATTAGCAGAAGGAAATCTCCACCACTACTACAAAATAGACTTTAACTCCAGAAATCCTTTTGTCACCTACAGTCTCCTAGAAGCTTGGAATCCTTTCACTCCAACAGATCGCCCCCACCTCCTATTTTTAGCAGAAGATCAACCTACCGTTGATGCTCTTGCCCAAAGCAAGTCCACAGGCTCTGGCAACGGAAATGTTGAAGACATCAATCCAAGTGCAGAGGTTGATGTTCGCTTCGCCAGCTGGACAAATGATGCGACAATCATCATGGTGCCAAAATCAAGAACAGCAGCAGGTGCAGAGCAGGATGTGATTGATGAATGTGCAGCAGCAGCTCGCCTTGATCAAGACTGCAATAACTTTCAATGTTCTCCAGAGATTATCATGGTCAAAGTCAGACCAACCCTAAGAAGCGACACCAATGATAACTTCATTGTCTGCAGACAAGGAATTGAAATACCTATAGGTCCTGGTCCATATACAACATTTAATGCGTAACATGAACGAACAAAATCACAAAAAAAAGCGAAAAATAAGAATAATCCTATCCGCAGCATGCTCGCTCCTAATCCTCACCATAGCAGTCATAGTAATCATATCAACCCCTGTAACAGCCCAAAATCAACAACCTTGCTCCTTCGAACGAGGAGATGCAAATGGAGATGGTCAAGGAGATCTCTCAGACGCTATCTTCATCTTAAACTATCTCTTTAAAGGCTCCACACCACTAGGTTGCGAAGACGCAGCCGACGCTAATGATGACGGAATAATAGATCTATCAGATCCTATTTATCTTCTCAACTTTCTTTTCCTTGGATCAGGCCAAGAGCCTCCAGGCTTTGGAGCATTGAGACGCGACGCAACCCCAGATGGTCTTACCTGCGGCGGCCCACAATTCACAGACACAGCATGTTCAAGAATAGCAAATGACCAACGCTGCCCTCTAGGTCCTGCTACCTCTTCATGCTTCTGCGGAACCCAGCGCATAGACTCAGGATCCTGCTGTTTCGGAAGAGCAACAGACTCACCATGCGAATTTGAAGTATTCACAGACACGAAATTCAGCAGAGAAGGACTCAGTAAAAATATCATCCAAGGCGTCCTGAAAGAATTCGCAAGACCAACAGATCCAGAATACCAACTCACTCAAGGAGAAGACGACCATCCTGCAAGCACCACCCATCCAATCCTAGGCCCAGTAGTCCTCTGGCAAAGACATGAAGAAGGAATAAGAAAAATTTATGGATGCCTCCTCCAAGGCACAAGATCCTCAACAGAATGTGAAACCAACAAGCAACTGCTCTCAGAAGGAGATAGCTTCCATCCATCAACAATAGTTACAGAATCAGGTCTACCCTTCGCAATATGGGAAACTGAAACAACTATCGAAAGCTGCATAATTACAAGTGGAAGAAGCAGAATATCCTGTTCCAATAGACAAACCCTCGTTAACAAAGAAAACCCAGGCCCTGCATGGCCTGAAATAACAGGAACTATCAGAGCACCCATTGTTCTCTGGCGAGAAAAAGTTAATGCTGAAGAACGATCGCTGAGAATCTGCTCTCTTGACGAAATTGACGAAAATCTCATATGCGAACCATCTGAAATCGCAGTCGGTGACATCTCCTTTGCAGATGCTCTCAATGGAGTAGTAGTCTGGGCAACAAAAATGGGCGCAGTTCCAGGAACAGGAGCTCCCAGCTTCACCCTCAATCGGTTTCCAAGCCCACCAGCAGCAAACCCGCTCGAACCTCCAGGAGCAACACTTATCTTCCCAGAAAACATTCCAGAACTCAATGGAATCACCCTTTTCACCAAGCCAGAACTCTGCCAAAGAAGAGTTATAAACGAAGAAGGAAAGGTAGAAATAGGAGTTAATATGATAATCAAAAGAATCACCTCATGGACAAAAACTCCTTCATTAGCCCAATTCAGAACAGAACCTAACCGAATCTGGATCATAGGCTTACCAACAGGAGATAATCAAATTCTCGATGCCTATCAAGTAAACTTCCGCCACGATGAAGGAGCACATGGTCCACATCTTGTGCCAAATCCCCAGAAAGAATGTGGAACAGTCAGAACAAAAATACTAGGAGCAAAAGAAGAAAAGATAGTAAGGATAGGACCAGATGGGCAACCTCAAGAAACAACAACAATCAGCGCTCTTGAAGGAAAAACAAGCCCATTCAACAATAGGCAAAATGAACTTGTTAACTGCTTTCTCGGGAATTTCCAAGCTCTCGAAGTAGATGAAACCTTATCTCCAAATCCTGACTGCAAAATCAAAAAAATGTATCAAAGGCCAGTATAAATCCTCCATTTCCAAAAAATAAACTCTCAGGAAAAAAATGAAATTCATCATCTCCCTAGGAAAAAAGCATCTCTATCTCTTAGCTGGAATCATAGGAATCCTTGCAGGAATCATTATTGCAAATGCTTTTGGCACATCTAATCCCCCAGTCTTTGGCCATACCTGGGGAGAACTTGCTGGTTTCCCAGCAGCCTGCCCAGCAGGTCAAGTGGCTCACGGAATAGGACCAGCACTTGCCTGTGTCACAGACGCAGACACAAGATGCGACTCTTCTGGAGTCAATTGCGCTCTCGACGCAAGCGACCTTAATCCAGGCTCAGTCGGCACGAGCGAAATCACCGACTTATCAATAGCAACAGCAGACATCGGAAATGCACAAGTAACCTCAACAAAAGTTGATGCAAGTATCTGCAAAGCAACAGGAACAAACTGCAGAACTCCTGCTCTCGAAATCAAGAAAATTGCTGGAACCTCAAATGCATGTGACAGATCAATAGCAGACAAAACAACACGAACAGGAAACTGCGAGACAGATTGTATCAACAGCGGATTCGGAGAATGCGCCTACTCACAACAACCTGACTGTACGATGTTCGGCTGCAGCACAACCAGCGCACAGCATACATGTACATGCTATAAAATCGTATAAAACCAGATCATTACCTTTTTATAGCACTCATTTCTTTTCTTCCGTATGCCAGAAGTCAATCCCGGAGATATAGTAGAAATTAAAACCATTAAAGAAACTATTCAAGGCACGCTCTTGGAAAGTCATGAGCCAGGCATTCTTCTTCTCAAGTTAAAATCAGGTTACAATATCGGCATCCTAAAAGAAGACGCTCATGAAATAAAACTCATCAAAAAAGCAGAAGAAAAACCTCAAAAGGTTGAGATAAAGAAGAAATATCTCCAAGAAATTGATCTTATTATGACAGGAGGCACTATTTCCTCCAGGCTCGACTACCAAACAGGAGCTGTCAAATCCCTTACAAAACCAGAAGAGCTCCTCTCCTTCTATCCAAAAATTTCAGAGATCGCAAATATCTCAATCAAAAATCCCTTCATGCTCTCCTCAGAAAACATGACTCCAAAAGAATGGATCAAAATTGCAGAACTCTGCCATGCCTCGCTCAATAGTCCTTCACAAGGCGTCATCGTCACCCATGGTACAGACACGCTCCATTATACTGCAGCAGCGCTTTCCTTCTTCCTCCAAAACCTTAACAAACCAGTCGTCCTTACATACTCCCAAAGATCCTCAGATCGCGCATCATCTGACGCACACCTCAACCTCATCTGCAGCGCAAAAGCAGCACTCTCAAATATCGCAGAAGTAATGCTTGTAGGCCATGCAACAACAAACGACGATGTCTGCCTTGCTCTCAAAGGAACCAAAGTAAGAAAAATGCACACCTCGCGAAGAGATGCCTTCAAGCCCATTAACATCCCCCCCATAGCAAAAATCACCAAAGAAAAGATAGAATTCTTATCTAAATACAATGTAAGAGACAACACAAAAAAAGTCAAGCTCGACGCAAAATTCAATGAGAAAACAGCATTAATAAAATTTTATCCAGGACAATCTCCTGAAATTCTTGACTACTATGCGCAGCACTATGAAGGCCTTATCATAGAAATGTTTGGGCTTGGCCACATCAATGAATCATGGATTCCAAAGATAAAAAAAGCAATTGATCATGGTCTCTTCATAGGAGCAGCTCCGCAAACGATCTACGGCAGACTCAACCCAAAAGTCTACTCTCCAGGAAGGCTCTTCGAAAAAGCAGGCATTGTCTTCTTGGAGAACATGCTTCCAGAAACCGCATACGTCAAACTGGGATGGGTTCTCGCAAAAACAAAAGACCTTGGAGAAGCAAAGCAACTCATGCTCAAGAACATTGCAGGAGAAATGAGCACGAGGCTGGAGGAATAAATAAAAA
>CAYJRI010000045.1:0-7155 GCA_964372435.1 Candidatus Woesearchaeota archaeon
GGTTTGTGACAGGCATGTGTTTTTGGGACTTCGAAAATCCCGAGATTTCTGAGAGTGCTCGGAAATCTTTGAGATTTCCGACAACCCAAGCTACTACCACACACTAAAGTGCGAAAATTTCCATTCAGGTAAAATCGAGGCAGAGATAAGAATGGAAATTTGAGGTGTGGTTTTCAACTTCAGAATTCTCTGAATTCTGACAGCTCTCAAAAATCTTGAGGAGATTTTTGAAGTTCTGACATAAAATTCCAGTCTAATCCCATCCGGATCGTCAAACCAGATAAAGGGATTTCCGCTATACTTATCCTTCAGAATTCCGCTATGCTTAATTCCTTTTTCAGTAAGAAGTTTCTCAAAATGCTTTAACTCTTTAAAATTCTTAACTCTAAATGCAAGATGATTCAAACCAATCCGATCTTTATTGAATCTATTGTTCCGCACATCATGATAGGGTAGTCCTAGGAATAATTTCGTATCTCCGAGCTGATAAGCAACTGAATGCTGATCTTCATGAACGGGCTTTCCAAGAAATTTCGAATAAAATACCTTAGTTACCTTAACATCCTTAATCATTAAAACAACGTGGTCTAATTTCATCCTCAAAACAACTTCCTCTGCTCAGCTTTTTCCTTTCCCTCCTTTAACTTCTGCAATTGATTCTCAACCCTCTCCAAGGAGAAATCATGCCCAACTAAAATATCCGTCACTTTCCTCTCATTCATCTTCGGAAAATCAATGTCAGCAGGAACAACATTCGGCTTATGGAATAGCTCATAAATCTCCCTCCAATCAAATCCATTCTCCTGCGCATCAATCTTCTCCCGAACAGCCTCGAAAATAAGAGCAGGCTGCTTATATTGGCGAACAAGCTGAAGAGCTTTCTTCTGTCCAATTCCCCGAACACCACCAGGATTATAGTCTGTTCCTGAAAGAATCCCAATACAAATCAACTGATCATGAGTAACCTGCAAGGTGTTAAGAACTCTCTCCAGCTCAATCAACTCAGGAGAGATATACACAATACCTGAAACAGTCTTCCTTTTTCTTGCAAGAGTTAAATTCTGAATTAAACGAGGCGCGCCAAAAAGCAAGGAGTCGTAATCCTGACTCGCGACAGCAAACGCATGTTTCTTTGCCAGAAAAGCAGCCTCTGCCTCTCCCTCCCCAGGAGCCTGAACAACAGCAATGCCCATTGCCTGCAAAAGTTCCTTGCTCTCATCGATCATACCTTGCGTCAAAGTCGTAAACTGCCGCGCATATTTTCCCATCGCTGCAACATCTTCTTCCTCTACAGCCTTCCTGTACTTTTCTCGAGCCTCATCCTTCACCTCCTGCCGAGCCTTATTCGTCCCTGCCTTCAGCTCAGGAGGCTTTCCATCAAACACATATACCAACCTCAACCCCTCATGAATCAAATTACTATTTCTATAAAAAAGCCCTGAAAGATGACTCGTAACTCTTCCTTGCTTGTCCATCAGCTGTGTCCCATCGGGCTGCCGTATCGTCGAGAGAAACTGATAGAGGGTATTAAAGGCATCTACACATATAATTTTACCATTGAGTTCGCTCAATTCAATAGCATGGCGAGGCACAATCTCACCAATTTGAAGTCCCATCTGAAATCAAAACTCCCAGCATTTATTTATCTGCATTTCCTTTCCTTAATAAAATACTCGGTGCTACAAAAGATTAACGACTCGCTTTTGCACAGATCACAACTTCCTTCTTAAAGATTCACTACTTATTAAAAGTAACAATAGAAAGGTTTATATAGGGGGAAATGATTGAATATACTACAAAAGGAAAAATACCATGACCTACCGATCAAGACGCTGGAAAGAAGAAGCAAAATCCACAGCTGTACTCAGTGGTCTAGGATATCTTGCAGCCTCGCAAATGCCTGAACTTCTCGAAACACTGAAAGAAGGCTTCTATAACGCGCGCCATGCCTATCGAACAGGAAAAGAGATAGTAACGGGCGGTCCAGAAGGCATGAAAGCCGCAAAAAACCTTGAGGAGGCTTTGGCAATCGTTGAAGCTGCAAAGAAAGATAATCAGGTAGCAGAACAAGCCCTTGAATCCTATTTCACAGAAAGAAAAGACCTCCTTCACTCACTAGTCAGAGTCTATCAAGACAATGAAACACTCTCTCGGGAGGTAGAAAGACTTGAAGTGCAATTAAAAGGCGCTCTCAAAAATTTCTTCGAACTCGGCAACCAAGTAAAGCCCAACTGGTGGAAAGAAAATATCGATCAAGCTATTATCAAACTCTACGGAATGGATCCAGTCGCAGCAGTTGAAAAATCTGAAAGACTCAAAGAATTCTACAAAAACGTAAGAAAATTCTACGACGCTCGAGAACAAAATGAGAACACAGTCAAGGAATTCTGTGATTACCTCGGCAAATTCAAGGAAGAAACCAAAGCCCAAAACGAAAGAATCAACAAACTCTTCCCCAATCTTATCGAAAGAGTAAAAGAAACATATGAAACTGAAGATAGAATCTTTGAAAGAGATGATAAAGGAGCTTCTCTCACCAAACGCGACCTTGAACAAACCATCGATGAGGTAGCTCGTGCTAAGAAAAATGCCCAGCAAACAGAAACTCAGGCAGCTCAGGAAGTTCCCATCAAGCCTTACGACCCTTATAATTGGGTTGACGCTGTAACAAATCCTGTCATCCTCGGACTTACCGGTGCCCTTATAGTAAAAGGAGCTTCAAAGCTTCTTCCTCGCCCTATGGATAGGAATTTCACGCGTCTTACAGCTTCTCCAATTAACGCTGCTCTATACCTCGGAAAACAAACAGGAAAAGGAATGGCTTACAGCTGGAAAAAAATAGGCCAAGCTGCAGGAACAGGAGCAAAAGCCATGGGAAGAGGTGCAAAAAAAATTGCCGATAAGTTAATAAAGCGAAAAAACCCTTCTGAAAAAGAAAAATGATTGACAAAAACTATCTTCATGACGTAGTTGTCTGCAAAGAAGAAGACACAATCTTAGAAGTTTCTAGAATCCTTCGAGATACACAATCCAGGCATCTCATCGTAGTCAATAAGAATCTCTCCCCGATAGGCATCATCTCCACTGTCGACATTAACAATCGCATTGTTGCAGAGGAAAAAGATCCAAGAAAAATCAAGGCCAAGGAAATGATGACGAAACCAATCGCAAGTGTTGACATCAACACCTCCTATCAGGAAGCCTATGAAAAAATGATCGCTAAAGGAACATACTCCTTGCCAGTCACTGAAAAAGGAAAGCTTGTAGGCATGCTTGACTTCAACCTTCTCTTCAAGAAAGTGTGCGAGGTGAAATCATGAAAAGCATCAGAGACCTTGTCAACAAAATGCCTGCTTCTCGACAAAGCCTAGAAGATTATATCCTCAGCTACTCTCCAGAAATCAGAGAAGCAATAGAAAAAAATCCAGGCTATAAAAGAACGTTAGAAGATATCACGACAAGAGAATTCGATAAATACTCCCAATACTTCGGCAAGCTTACTCAAAAAATGAGCGCAGCAGGTCATGCAGTAGGCTATGCAGCAGATGCATGGCTTCTAACAGGAGATATCCTTGGCTCACTAGGCGGAAAGTTCCTCCATCTTCTTGCCCAAATTCCTGAGAAAGCTTACAGTGTAGTCTACGCTGCAAAAACCGGCAACTACCTCGATTCCTTGCAAAATATCTTCGAAGGACTCATAAGCTATCTCCCTGGACTAACCATCGCAGATCAAGGCCTGACAAGAATTATTCAGAAAAGA
Source organism: Candidatus Woesearchaeota archaeon (assembly GCA_964372435.1). Classification (GTDB taxonomy): domain Archaea; phylum Nanobdellota; class Nanobdellia; order Pacearchaeales; family GW2011-AR1; genus CAYJRI01. Next base: position 3,761 of record CAYJRI010000045.1, read on the forward strand.
ATGGTCAAAGAATCCATCTATGAAATTGAAAAGGCCTTCGGTATAGAACGCAAAGCATGGTATCAAAGAGCTGCCGAGAAGATTAAAGGCAAATACACCGATGTCAAAGATCGGGCAGAAAACATCATCAGCCCACGAAGGCCTCTTCCGCTTCCAGCACCTGCATAAAACTTCTTAGAAAAAAGATTATAAGTGATATCGCCCTTTCAAAGAATCATATCGCTCCCAAAAAGCATGATCCACAACACCTGGATCACACTCCTCCAAGGGTACTCTTCTTCCCCCAGCATAATATAAGTTCCTGCAACCAGCAGTTCTTAAGAAGCTTTTTTTGAGATCAAGATAAGAATAAGGATCATTCCGAGGAACTCCTTCCTGCTGAATATCTCTAATCGCACTGATAATCGCAGCTTCTTGAGAAGGACTATAATTCCTTCTTCTCCTGGAAGGTTTTCGCACGTCCCTCGCCTGCACAGCAGGCATATCAGCAATCATCTCAAGTGTCACCTCATCATCTCTTTCTCGCGGAGCAAACACTTCATCGAACTCAGGCGAAATCCCTAAACCTTCACATGCATACACATACGTTTGATAATCGCTATTTGCAATCGCATCACGACGCATCTTTTCATACAAATTCAAATCAGCTTCACGTTCTCGTGCAATACGCTGAGCAACATCCATTTCAATCTGATGTTCCATAAAAAAGGAAAATGCAAACCTATATAAACCTTTCTAATAACCACTATTAGACAGTTACAAAATCCCATAAGAAGCTACAACAATTAAATACCTGCTCATCTCCACAAAATCATGGAATTCGAGTTCATCCCTCTTGACTATGATGCCTTTGACCTTCATGGCAGGAATTATGTCAAAATCTACGGGAAAACCTCTTCAGGAAAAAAGGTCTGCCTCATAGACACTATAGAAAGCTATTTCTGGGTCAACCTCAAAGAGGGAGAAAATCCAGAGAAAATACTCAGACTCATCAAAGAGGAAGAACTTAACTACCTCGACAGAAAAATCAAAGCAAAATCATGCTCAACAGAAGAAAAAAATTTCCTCTCTAAGAAAGTTAAGGCTGTCAAAGTCATCATGCAAAATAACAAAGATATTGCTCCTTTCACTGATCTCCTTGAGAAAAAAGGAATGAACATCCAAGAAAAAGATATTAACCTCGTCACGCGATATATCATCGATAAAAATGTCAAGCCTCTTGTCTGGCAAAAAGTGAAAGGCCGACTTTTGAATAATGATCCAGAATTTCCTCTAGGAGAGATTGAGTGTGACACGATTCTTGCAGAAAAAATCTCGCCCTTAGAGCATCAACACCCCTTCAATCCAAAAGTTCTTGCTGTTGACATTGAAAGCGAGGAATTTGAAATAGGAAAAGGAAAAATCATCATGCTTGCGCTATCCTCACATAATACAAAGAAAGTCATTACCTGGAAAAAAGCAAGAGATAAAATTGATTTCGTAGAGTATGTAAAAGATGAGCCTGCTTTGATAGAAAAATTCCAAGAGTGCCTCAAGAGGGAAGATCCAGACATCCTCGTAGGTTATTTCTCAGATGGCTTCGACCTCCCTTATATCAGAGCCAGAGCAGAATACCACAAAATAAAGCTAAACCTAGGACTCGACCAAACAGGAATTAAATTTCTCCGAGGAGCAATCAACTCAGCAAAAACTTCAGGTATTGTCCACATGGATCTCTACAAATTCATTGACACCGTCATTTCTCCCAATCTCCAATCAGAAACCATCAGCCTGAATGATGTTGCCGCAGAACTTCTCGGTGAGAAGAAGCATGAATTCGATTTCGCTATCGACCACGACGATCTTGAAAAATTTTATAAATACAATCTCCAAGATGCTCTTCTTACAGAAAAACTCTTCCATAAACTCTGGCCCAATATCCAAGAGCTTTGCAAAATCGTCCAAGAGCCTTTATTCGACATCTGCAGAGATGGCTATTCCCAGCTTGTGGAAAACTACATCCTCCACAACCTCCCAAAATTCAGCGAAATTGCATTGAATAAGCCAAGCCATCATGAAATCTCTGAACGACGATTAAGGAGTAAATATGAAGGCGCTCTTGTCAAACAGCCTGTACCGGGCCTGTACGAAAATGTAGCTTTTTTTGATTTCACCAGTCTTTACCCAAGCATGATCACCTCCTTCAACATCTCTCCAGCAGCCCTTGTCAAAGAAAGAAAAAATACCCATGCAACACCAGAATTCGAGCTAGAAGGAAAGAAAGTCATGTTCTTCTTCTCAAAAGAAGAAAGCTTTATTCCTGCACTTGTCCATGACATTATCACACTAAGAAAAGAAATCAAAAAGCAACTCAAACAAAATCAAGATCCCATCCTCAGCGCCAGAAGCTATGCACTCAAAACCATCATGAATGCCACTTACGGCTACTATGGTTTTTTTGCAGCACGCTACTATTCCCTGGAATGTGCAGCCTCCATAGCTGCTTTTGGTCGTTTTTATATCACAGAAGTCATTAAAAAATTTGAACAAACTGGCTTCCAAGTCATCTACTCTGACACCGACAGCATTGCTGTCACGCTGGGAAAAAAATCAGAAAAAGAAGCTCTCACCTTCATGCAAAAAATCAATGAAGAGCTTCCTGGAGACATCTCCTTAGAGCTGGAGGACTTTTATCCAAAAGGCCTTTTCGTGAGCAAACGCACAACCGCAGCAGGAGCAAAGAAAAAATACGCGCTCATGAACAAACAAAAAAGCTTCAAAATCAGAGGGTTCGAAACCGTCAGAAGAGACTGGTGTATTCTCGCGCGAGAAGTCCAAGATAAGACCATCAGAATGATCCTCGAAGATGGAGGAGCAGAGCGTGCAAGAAAATATCTTGAAGAAATTATAAGAAAAGTAAAAGCAAGAGAAATTGTAAAAAAAGAAGTTATGATCAAAACTCAGCTCAAAAAAGACATCCATGAGTACAAAGCGATCTCTCCCCATGTCATCATCGCTCAAAAAATGAAAGAAAAAGGCCTTCCCGTAAGACCGGGCACTCTCATCGAGTATTTCATTGCAGAAACCAGGGAGAAAAAAGCCCTTGTCAGAGAGAAAGCGAAGATGCCTGACGAGAAAGGAGAATATAATATCCAGTACTACCTCGATCATCAAATCATCCCCGCAGTAGAAAACATCTTTGAAATTTTCAACATCAATCTCAAAGAGATAGAGACAGGAAAAAAACAAAAATCCCTTGGGGATTTTTAGGAGATCGTGCTGACGATAGCCTAGGGAATAAATAATTCTCAAAAGACATATCAATAAAACAAAGGCCTAGATTCTGAGTCTCAAAGTTTCTTCGGCTTTGCGTATATATTATTTAATCTTCTTAAAGTAAGATAATCTTGCTCGGT
>CAYJRI010000046.1:0-4946 GCA_964372435.1 Candidatus Woesearchaeota archaeon
GAAAATGAAATCCCGAATTAATATGTCGTTAGGAAATATTAACGGGATACTACATCTTATTCATAGGATCCTTCCAGATCGTCAAGAACGAGATCGACGATTCCTTGAGGTACATCTTTCGCACCCTTATACAAGGAAAGGTCAACCCCTCTTACAAATCTTCTATAATCAAATGACTGCAATTTTGTTTCTTGACCTGTGGATTCTGTAGCTCTTACTTTTTTTGCCGAATTTCTTGTTTCTGTCATAGTCTGTTTTGTGAGTCGAAGATATGTATCTTCAATTTGTTTATGATTAATGGTTCCCGCTGCTTTTTCCGAAAAGAAAATATTTTTATACACCCATGATGAACTTCTCCCATTTTCTAATGCTTTCTGGATTTGCGGAAGGCGTAATTTTACTAATTTGAATGCTTTCTCATCGATTGACATAACAAAAGTGATTCTTCCGGGTATTTAAGGTTTAATATTTCCTGTTGCTTAGATTTATAAATTACTTTATCTGAAGGTAAGCATGCTGGGATGGCCCAATGGTACGGCGCAGGTTTGCTATGCGTAGGAACCAAGGTTCCTAACGCTTCACCTCCTTTGAGGAGATTTATCTCCCTTAGAGATGTAATTTTTCGCCAAGAAAATTTAATCAAGAAAGTAAAGATGCAATGAACCTGTTTCCTCACGGATATCCGGGTTCGATTCCCGGTCCCGGCGTTAATGGAATTGAAAATCCCATTCGAATTCTTCTCAAAGCCCTTCTATTCAATTTAGATCTCCTCTAGAAGAATCTTTCCTCTTTGCCAGTCCCTTAAAACTTCTCTAGCAGCTCTATCTACATCCCATCTCCCGCCTTTCAATAAATAATTCCTTTTTTTAGCTACTCTTTCCAGGAATGTAAGCAAGGGCTCTTCAGCAAGATGGTAATGCCTCTCCAAGATTCCCGGGTGATTTTTTAAGAGGTCTTCTACAATGATCTCAGGATTCTTTATTTTGTCATACATCTTAACTCCTATCTTGCCTAATTTTGTCAACTCTTTTCCTTCAGGTGAGGAAGAATACTTGTCCTCAGGAATTATTCCTGGTGTGTCTATGAGGGTGATTTTGCTGCTTAGCTTAATTTTCTGCATACCTTTGGTAAACCCTGATTCAGGAGACGCACGAGCAACTCCCCGTCCTGCCAAGAGATTAATCAAAGAACTCTTTCCTGTATTCGGGTACCCTATAATTCCTACAAAAGCCTTATCATAAGGAAGCTCCTTCGCGACCATCAGAATTCTTTCTCGAAGCTCCTGTCCTCCTTTGCGCTGGGAGCAGGAAACAAAAACTCTTGGATACAGATGAGACACCTTTTTCTTCAACTCTTTGAGACCAACTAAGTCAATCTTATTTAATACATAAATCAGTTTTTTCCCCTCTTCTGCAACCTTCTTCTCGGCAAGTGTATTGCGCGTCTCCTCAAAAAATCTTGCATCAAGTACCTCAAGGAGGATATCAGAATTTTCAATTACTTCATACAAGGTTGCCACATAATCCTTTTTTGCCATATCTAAAAAAGAAAACTGCTCTTTATAAATACCTGGCCTTTTTAACCAAGCTCTGTTTGCATCTTTGCCTAGCACGTCACGACTATGGCAATGTTTTTATAGCTGAAATTCATTCTTTACTTATTCATAAGTGTAGAAAAGAGATGAATAGGCTTGGTTATTTTTTCAGTTTAGATGCTTTGATTGCTCTTCTTTTAGTTGTGGCTCTCATCCTCTTTATCGATCCTGTTCCACAAACGCTTGTTCAAGATGTCTCTTTTCAAGAGGACACGCTTAAGGTCCTCTCTGAGTTAAAAGTGTATGAGACTAATAACTCTTATGTGAAAGGGTTGATTGCATCGGGAAAGATCAAGAATCTCAACAACTCTATTTTAGAGCAGATTGGCGAGTTCTATGCTTTGGAGGATCCTGAGGCTGTGAATCTTTCGTTAGAGTTCCTCCAGAGCTTAGAGCATGAAAATGTCGGGATTTGGATCAATAATGATTTCATCGCTTCTAGAAATACAACTCCTTATAATACATCACGGCAAATCTGGACTTCTCGGCAGATTATTTCAGGAATCCAAAAAGGGAGCAATGTCACTGGCTATTCGAGCAGGGCATTTTTGACGAAGAGCGCTCTCATGAAGTATTTTTATTTTGGAGGATATGTAGGTGATGGGAATATAACAGCAATCATCAACTACAATGGCACGATTAAAGCTGCTTCGATTGAAGTTGCTATTAACAGAAATTTTTCATTGTATATTAATAATCTCTTCGTAGGAAATTTTACTCCTGGAAACACGTCATTTGAACCGGTTACTATTGATCTCTCTGGGCACTTGGGAAAATTTCAATCAGGAGATAATAAGATTGAGTTCCTTGGTGCACAACTCTATATCGCCGGAGGATATCTTGTCATTGATTACGAGAGTGAGGTGAATTATCAAGCGCCTGTAAAATATCCTTTTCCTGGTATTGATGGTGTGATTAACCTCTACGACTCTTTTTATATTCCAGGGACTTTGAATGATATGGAGATTTTTTTGCATTTTAATGTTTCAAATAATTCTCTTTTCTTGACAGTAGGAAATATTACTGTATATAACACCTCTTCTGCAAATGGCGAGACCAGTGTTACTCTTACGAACGCTCAGCTTGACCCTCTTTTGGATTACCATGATTTAAGCAATAAGACTACGCCGTTGAGATTTGGTCTGGAAAATGTTACGCTCTTAAGCCAGGTAGGAGATGCTGATGTTGTGCTTATTACTGACTTGTCTGGAAGCATGAATTTTAGCCTTGTGAATGATACTGCTGGTATTGCACAGAACTGCAGCGATCCTGGCCTCTATAATTCTACCACGAAGAGGATTAGCCTTGCAAAATGTTTGGATAAGTCTGTAGTAGATACTATTCTCAATGCTACTGGAAATCGTCTTGCTCTTGTTGGGTTTTATGCTGATGGTAGCCCGCCCTATAGGGGGCGCATCTATGAAAGCAATTTCTCCACTAATAAAACACAGCTCTATCAGAATATTGACGGATATAACATCAGCGGGGGAACATGCATTTGTTGCGGGATTAATGATGCCTGGGCTTTATTCAATGAGAGCAACAGCGGCTCTAGAAAAAAATTTGTGATTGTAATGTCTGATGGGATACCTACGCATACTTGCCAGGCTGCAAGTGGATGTGCTGGAACAAGAACAGGAAGGCCGAGTGATGAGGGATTATGGCTTGGATTTGGAGCAGGCTGTTATGGAGGAAGCGATGATTGCGAGGTCAATGACTGCCAATGCGCAAGTGATAATGCCAACTGGAGTTCATGCAGGGTTTATGATACTTACAATGCAACAGTTTATTCTATTGGCTTTGGTCCTGTTGCGACCTGTACCATGGCAAATAGAACATTGAGAAATGTGGCTCAGTGCGGTAGGGGGAAGTATTACAGCAGTGACAATGCAACGCTCTTAAAAGAAATTTATTCAAATATCTCGAATGAGATTGTTGGTTTGAGTTACACTGAACAAATTGTCTTTACTTCAGGAGGATTTGCAAGGAGCAGACTCTATACTGACTCTTATATTAAATTCAATTATACACAGAAATCAGTTCCCTATGGGATTGCCCTCTCTTACAGAACTGAAAATTTTGGAAATAATATTTCACAAGGATCATTTGACATCTCTCTGAATTCAACTCCGGTAGAGGTGAATGCACTTTCCTATTCAGGGGCAAGGTGGACTGACAATGTTACGCTGCTGAACACTTCGTGGAGATTTCGTTTGGGTGATTATGGAAGTGATTATGGGAAAATTGGCGATCCGTATGTTGTGAATATTCCTGAACAGTATGTTGCTCTGGGGAATAATACTGTTGTTGTGAAAACAGGAACTTCCCCGTCAAATCCCTTTGGAGGGTCTCGCTTCAATAAGGTGGCGTATACAATCGTAAAAAGCTTTCTTACGTATTCACCTATTCTTTTAACTGCTACAGGATGCTCTTGGAATGTCACTTTTGAGGATGGTTCCCAGGAGATTATTGACGTGCCTGACACCTATGCTGGAGGCCAGCTTTGTTATTTTGCTCCTGGAAATGTGAGTTATAATGCAAATGATGCTATAGATGTTGCGATCTATAATCTTTTCAATTTGCTTGATGCTGATAATGACGATAGAATTGATATTAAATTGTCGCAGCAGGGCTTAGGGGTTAGTTCTGTTGAAGTAGAGGGTATTCCTTTTACGTGGAGCTCGGAAGTTCAGATCCGGGCATGGAGATAACATGAAAATAGGGATTATTGTTTTTTTTATTGGTCTCCTCATCTTTTTTGGCATACTTGCTTTTTTTAGCGGGAGGGAGGATATACAATCTAGGATTGATGAGTTGAAAAGGCCAGAGCCCATCGATTCTCTTATTTTGCCAAGGCCATCTAATCCTGGGATAACAGAAGAGAATCCTGTAAAGAAAGAACTTTTTGCTCGAGAGAAGATCCTCAATGAGGTAAAGAAAGGTGTTGGTTCAGCTGGAGGAGAATATAGCAGGTTCAGTGAGAGTTGTGCTGCACAGGGTGGAGGGGTTTTGGTGGGTGTCAATCAAAGCAGCATTGTTTTTGAATGTTATAAAACATCAGATGATGCTGGCAAGCCTTGCAGGACAAATGCTGACTGCAGATCATATAACTGCAATCTGCAGGCAGCGGTCGATAGCGGTGCATGCATCCTTGTGAAAACTGATAAATATTTTGACAATCAAACCTATATCTATACGTACAACTGCTCAAACTCAACACCCGGAGTGTGCGGCAAGATACCTTCAAACACGCCTGATTATTACTGGGCTGGCGATACCGTTATTGAATATGGGCAAAAATTTTTCCCGGGAGAAGAAGATGAATTTCGACCTCTTTAATAAGAAGGGATTT
>CAYJRI010000046.1:5046-6892 GCA_964372435.1 Candidatus Woesearchaeota archaeon
ATTTTTCCCGGGAGAAGAAGATGAATTTCGACCTCTTTAATAAGAAGGGATTTTTCTTCACCTTGGTTGTAATTGTTGTGATTTCTGTATTTTTTCTTTCTTATGAGATTTATTCTATTTCAGATAATGGGGAAGCGATTCAGCAACGGATAGAGACCATGGAGGGCTTTTTATTTTCCATGGAGGAGAACCTCCAGAGGCAGATTTATACCATAGGGTTTAGAACAATTTTCGAGATTGAGAACAATATCGCAGCTACAGGAAATTACACCTCCAACATCAATGCACGGTTTGAAGAAGCTTATTTTAATGGGACATTGTATGGATCCCCAAGAGATATCTTTCTTGGAGCTACCTATAGTGATATTGTTCAGAGTATTAATAATAATGCAAAGAAATTGAATGTGAATGTTACTCTTGCTCAGCCAACCATTGCAGTTTACCAACAAGATCCATGGAATATAATGGTAAATACAACCTTCAATTTGACCATGATTGACGTGAGTGGTCTGGCAAAATGGAGTAAACTTGAGTATCTTCAAGTTCCTATTGAGGTTGAGGGTTTTGAGGACCCTCTGTATCTTGTGAATACAGGAGGTTTAGTGGCAAATAAGATCAATAGGACATTGTATGAAGGAGCTTATGTTAGTGGAGGAAATGCTACGAATCTTACCTTGCATACTTTAGCAATGCTCTATACGAACTCTACAACAGCTCCAAGCTTCCTTGATAGGCTGCAGGGAATCAGTGCAGCTTCTCCTTTTGGCATTGAATCTTTGGTGAGTTTGCCGAAGCTGTCCTCTCAGGGTATTGCTGTAAAGAATAAGACAGTGGTGGATTACTTGTATTTTTCTCCCTCCACAACGACAGATTATCATGTTACTGGGATGCCTTCATGGTTTTTGATTGACGATGGGCATGTTGCAAGGTATCAGGTGACAGGGTTGACGTATTGAGAAAAAATTCAAATTGAACTCAAAAAATCATAAATGTGCTCTATGATTAAATCGAGCTGAACGCCTTAAATATAATATATGCTGCGAAGATTATTGCTCCTATTTGGATTATCCTTATAATAATTTCAAGAAAATCTTCTTTTCCTCTTTTGTCTTTCATCTGCATAAGATACTCTACTTTACTTTTTAAATCTATTAGTTGATCTTGAATGTTCATTCTTTCTTTCAGTTTTTCTACTTCTTTTCTATTCCCTTCAATGTTCCTCTTAAAGAACATAATAATGATTGTAAGTGTAACAAGAGAGGCAATAGTAATGATCTGCCAAAAATATTGTTGCAAGATCGCTGGGTAAAAGAGTGAGGCGATTATCGCTAAAATTGTTGAGAAAAATGAGAGAATGCTTATAATATCATAACCTATTGTATCTTCTTTCGTATTCATTGGATAAATTTATCTGAATATCGCAACACCAGACTCATAATTATATGCAGAGTGGCCGAATTGGATGACAAGGTCAATCTTAAGGCGATCAGATTCTACCCTTGGGATGTCACAGGCCCCCCAACAATTGCCGAGCCAGACAAGGAATTTAACTTTTCCTTGGGTCTTTTCTGCTAAGGCTTCTGCGATCGCGGGTGCATATTGCTTCATTTTCTCTGGAAATTGGAGGAGGACAAGTTTGGCTTTTTCTTTCTTTATGGTTTCAACTACTTTATCTAATTCAAGATCATATTCTTCTTCTGCTTCTTCAATGGAGGTTTGCATGTTTGAAGGTAAGTGTATGGATTTATATAGGTTTTGCCAATCTTTTTCGGCAAGTATATTAAAAGTCGGAATGTAGTATCCCGTTAATATTTCCTAACGACATATTAATTCGGGATTTCATTTT
>CAYJRI010000047.1:0-3729 GCA_964372435.1 Candidatus Woesearchaeota archaeon
AAAGAGCTATAAAAAATAATAAACTAAAAGAAAAAATGCACATCAAAACAGGCTTGGACATAGTTGAAGATAAAAGAATAGAAAAAAACCTCGCCAACCTCTCCTTTCTTAAAAGAGTCTTCCATCCCACAGAGCTCGCGTATGTGCAACAAGCAGCATCAAAAAAAGAACAAGCCAAAAAACTCGCAGGCATCTTTGCCCTCAAAGAAGCAACAGCAAAAGCCCTCAACCTCACACCTCCAAGATGGCTCGACATCCAAGTAGATCACGCACTCCAAGGCAAACCAAACATAGAAATAAACAACACGATAAAGAAACAAATGAAAATCATCTCAATCGATGCCTCCATCAGCCACGCTAAGGACCTCACCATAGGAATAGTAATACTCCTTGCTAGCTAAATTTTATCACTGAAGTAATCATGATGAAGCGCATAAAGAATCTCAATAAGTTCATAGATCTCAAGCAAAAGCGAGTACAGGGTGTGAGAAATTAAACCTGCTTTTACTTTATTTGTGGTAATCAGCATCTCATATTCCGTGATGACTTGAAAAATTTCTTGAGTAAGTGATGTTACTTTATCAAAATCGAATTTTCTTTCGAGAGATAAAACACGGGAAATAAAATCTCTTGACTGCTCAAGAGTATGAAGGGTATTTTTATCAATTTTTTCTTTTGTATTACAGGCAATACTAAAATATTTGTCGCCTATTGATTCTAGTTTTATAATAAAATCATAATAATAAGGAACCTTCTTGTAGTCCTTATGGCCATAAGTGATCAATATTCTGATACAAAAGTCATGCGTTTGATTAATAAGCTGCTCGGCGAGAAAAGCTTCATCAAAAATAGTCTTTTGCTGAGATAATGCCTCGGTAATTTGCTCTGCTTGATGCATAAGATGCAAGCACAGTTTATTGAAGACATTATCAAATTCTTGGAGATTCACTTTTGCGCTCTCAATAACACTTGCGTAATGCCTTCCTTCTCTTTTTCCAAGCTCCCAGAATTGCATCCCGGTAAGATGACTAAAAGTGTGCTTGACCATCTCTAACTCACTTTGTTGCTTACGCCTATGGGAAACTATTTTGTTAGGTGTATAGAACGCATTAATTTTTTTGTATCCTGTTTTATACAGCATGCCAATAATCTTCGTCGCGACAGGCTCAAGTTTTCCAACATCAAGGGTCGCACTCTCCTCTTCAAGAGGATTTTTTGTTATAATCTTTAAAGCATTTCCCTGTTCCTCAACAGCAAGCTCCTGCCCCTTCTTTAAGGAAAATTTTTTTACCCAGCTCATGGGCAAGGAAATAGCAAGAGTTGCAGGACCTGCTTGAAGAATCTTACGATTCATCCCTAAAAGAAAGAAAACAGGTATATAAATATTCCTACAGAATATAAGTATCAATAAGTATTATCCATTAGAAATATTTATATGATGTCGTTGGCTAAAAGAGGCATGACTGAAGCAAATAGTGCAACAGGTTTTTTACCAGACTATGATGGTATTATTCTAAGAACAGAGGTTGCAAAAGCTGCAGGATGGCTTCTCGGCTCATTGTATCTACGCTCTGAAATTCGAAAAGATCTCGTAACAGCCTTATCTGAGCATGATAAGGGAGCTGTGCAAGAAGTAAAAGAAATCTGTAAACAATATGATGCAGACTTAACGAAAATCACTGCACTTGCAGGAATGTCTAGAAAAGAGACTTGTGACAAAGTATGGGACCTTTTCCCCAACAACCCAAAATACTCAAGAGAGGACCTCAATAAGATCCGAACAGATATTAAGGATGTTATTATTGATGAGATATCAGAACCTATTGAAGGAAATATTGCATTTTTTACCAAAGCACGGGAACATGAAATAAAATTAGGTTTGGTAACACAAACAACAACAGAAGACATCCAACGACAAAGTTTTCACTTCAAGTACCCATTATATATTTTTTCAGTGATTGTAGCTGCAGGAGATAAAAACTGGGATAAGAATATGAGCAAGGCCATTGGATATGCAATCGCCCGTGAAAGACTCAATGTCAATAAAGCAATAGCATTTGAAGATTCAAAGAGCGGGCTTGAATCTGCACTTGCAGCTGGCATCCCTTGCATTGGAGTCAAAGATTCCTATAGCAACCAAGATTTATCGAAAGGAGCCCATATTATCTCTCCAGATCTGGGCCAATTAGCAACTGACGAAGTCATGGAAACTTACAAGCGCAACACTCTCGAAGCATTCATTGAATATCTAAAAGGGTATATGAGCAAAGAAGTAGCATAACCTGCAAACAAAATGAGCGATAAAAACTCCGATCGGAATTCCGATGAGGATTTGCTTTACGAATTGGGATTAGTGTTTTCTGGTTTATATGGTAGTAGGGATTTATCAGTATCCAAAGATTTAATTCCAAAACTTTTTACTATTGCGCAAGCTGTTATGGACTTAAAGTCTTATAATGATTCCCATCCACAACGATATTCGCCGCGGCATACTCCAAAAGTTATTCTATGCGCTCCCAGATTAGAGGAATTTTTCGGAAGCTTTCCTTTTAGAGAAGCATATGATGATCTTTGTAAAATTTTAAAAATAGATTATGAAACAGTTCGTGAAATTTCAAGATCACCTATGGGGCAGAAATATACAAGAATAGAGCAGAGGGCACTTCGCGATAGGTGGGAGGGTACATGGAGAGGATCAGTAGAAGTTACCTTAATAGCAAGGAAAGTTAAAGTAACAGATGAGGTTTATAATCCTATGGCAGAAGGCGCAATAGAGTCTTTGACGCAGATTGCTGATAATAACCCCGATTTAAATGAAACAATAAAAAATACTATAATTGAATATCAATCAAGACCTAAAAAAAGAACAGAAAAGGAATTGGAAGAAACTGTTGAGGAAATATGTTCATATAAACTTGGAGAAGATGAGCGCTATGATGATTTTTGAGATTAACTTTGTTACACACATCATAAGAAATTAAGATTCATTGAATACCTTAAAGGCTCTAGAAGCAAAGAAGCAGCATAACCTACAAACAAGATGAGCGAAATAAAACCAATGAATTTGACTCCAAACGAAAATTTCCTTTACGAATTAGGACTAGTATTTTTTGGTTCAGATTATGAAGATCGTATTTATGGCAGTAGAGATCTATCAGTATCCAAAGATTTAATTCCAAAACTTTTTACTATTGCGCAAGCTGTTATAGATTTAAAATCTTGCAATGAGTCTCATCCGTACAGACACTCACCATGGCATACTCATAAAGTTATTCCAAACAGTTGCAAATTAGAAGAATTTTTCGGAAGCTTTCCTTTTAGAGAAGCTCATGGTGAACTGTACAAAGTTTTAAACACAGAATATGAAGGAGTGCGTAAAATCTCAGAAGAACCGATGAATATGAAACATGTTGTAGAAAGAAGAGGTATTCGCGATGCTATAGAAGATACTTGGAGGCGTAGTGTTGAAGTCGAGTGTTTTAAACAAGAGATAAAAGAGATTTGGGAATATTACAATCCGATGGCTGAGGGTGCTGTAAAATCTCTGTTACAAATTGCTCATGAAAATCTTGGTGGTTTAGCCGAGCATATCGAAGTAGCTGTAACAGGGTATTGTTCAAAACCTCGAAAGAAACATGAGTCTGTTTCTGAAAAAACACTTCAGGAAATAGTCCATGGAGAGGGCCCTGATCCAGAACAGGATGAGCGCTGGCAGGATTGGATGGATTA
>CAYJRI010000047.1:3829-6857 GCA_964372435.1 Candidatus Woesearchaeota archaeon
ACCACATAATAATATACAACTACCACAACCCTAATGAGGGAATCAATCCTGTCTAAAATTCCTCCATGCCCTGGAAGAAGCCTGCCTGAATCCTTGACCCCATAATATCGCTTAAAGGTAGACTCGATCAAATCACCAACAACTCCGACGTACCCGATGAGAATTCCTAAGATTAAAAGATGCCACCAGGGGAGATAATACTGTAGAGCAAACCACATAATCCATAAACCTAGCAAGGCACCAAGAATATTTCCCAAAACACCGATATACATCTTGTTCTTACTAATCTGAGAAGCAATAGGATGTTGAAGAATTCCCAACCGAGAGAAAAACTTTCCGACAACATACGCCCCAACATCACTCAAAGGAACTGCAAATCCCAACAAAACCAGCAGAGCCTTCGTAGGATATCCAAAGATCCTCTGGTCAAGGTCATTATTCAAATGCCCTAAAAGAACAAAATGTGACAAAGAAAACACAATCCAAATCAAACCATACAGACAAAGAGCATTGTAGTAAAACCCCTTTGCTGCATCATTCCTTCTCAGCGTAATCCACGAAACAACTGCAAAATAGATTAGAGGCAGTGCATAAAAATATGAGGTAAGATAACTCGCAACATAAACACTTATAACCGCCAGAATATAGAGAGCAATAATATATGCCCTTGGCAGTTTCGCAATACTGCTAAATTCCCAGATCGCAAAAATCAAAAATAAGGCAAGAATAATCAATGCAAAATCTCCGCCAAGAAAAATCGTTGACAAATAAATGAGAGCTAAAACCAACCATGTCAAATACCTTTTTCCCAGCTCACCTTTCCACAACCCCCGGATACGAAATTTATTGAGTACCAAAATTAAAAGAAAACCAAGAGCAAAAACCAAAACCACCCTCCAGACAACAGGAATAAAAATCTGATTTGCAAGGGGATTCAAAAGTGTCGGATCAGGTGCCATGTTTACCTCTTCAATTCCCTCTTCATCGATTCAAACCTCTGTCCAATAGTAATCAACGTCCCAAACAACAAAAAGAGAAATAAATAATCAAAAACATCGAAGTCGCCTGCTATCAAAACAAGAACAGCTGCAATTCCTAAATAAATCATCCTATCAGCCTTCCCCATAAATCCCCCGTATTGCCTCTTTCCGCCAGCAGCCTTGCTCACAATACTCAAATAACTATTCAAGAGAATAACAATCACTGTAAAACTCCCGAGAACAAGACTCACTCTCGGATTGAGAGCCAAACCAAAAAAAATTGCTGCATCTGACACTCTGTCCAAAAACTCATTCAACACCTCCCCATAAGCCTGATGTTTGACTTTCAATACCCTCGCCACCATCCCATCCAATGCATTCAACGCAATCCTTCCAAATGCCATAAAAGGAATAAAAAAAAGCAGTCCAACATTCCATGCAGAAAAATATAAAGCCAATCCTCCCAGCAAGCTCACAAGAACAGCTGCAATATTGATCTGAGTAGGATGCACCTTCTTTTTAATCAACCAGTGTGCAACAGGCATCAAAAATTTCTGGAACCTGGGTTTTATCGAATAAATCCCCATACATAAAACATGATACTGCACTATATAAATCTTCATCCAGAAGACAAAACAAGATTTAAATACGATCCTCTCTTCCATGAAACATGCCCGTGTAGCTCAGACTTTTCGTAATCATGCGGAAGGGAGCAACAGGTAGAGCAACTGACTGTTACCTCAATCAAAAATTGACAGCGATAGCAATCAGTGGGCCGCTGGTTCGAGTCCAGCCACGGGCGTCTCAGCATCCCAGAAAGTCCAGTGAGCTCACAACAATCCTTATAAAGAGAACAAATCGTATAAAGAGATGAGTAGAGAAACTGAACAAGCAAACCTTGAACTCATGGATTTTAAAATAGGGAATCATGTTCTTTCTTTATACACATCTCCAGAATTATTTCGACCAAACGAAACAACAAAATTATTTGCAGAGGCAGCAAGGATATATCAAGGAGATGTTGTATTTGACATTGGCTCTGGTGTTGGTCCTCTTGCAATCTATGCTGCATTAGAACCTAGCAGCTCTGTCCATGCTGTAGAAATAGTAGAAGAACAATATCATCTTCTAAGAAAGAATATTGAGAGAAATAATGTAGGAAATAAAGTTACTGCCTATCACGGGAGTTTCTTTGACCCCATTCCTCAAGAAATCAAAGCAGACGTTATTCTTGCAGATTGTTCAGGCATAGCTGAAAAACCAGCGCGAGTCTCAGGATGGTACCCTCCAAGAATTCCAACAGGCGGTGAGGATGGGACAGAGAACGTCATCTATGTTCTAGCACAAGGGGGACAGCATTTAGCAGAAAGGGGAAGACTCTACATCCCGATTGCAGTAGGACTCTCTCATCGTGAAAAAATTTTAGAGGTTGCAAGATCAAGATTTAGGAGCTTAGAAAAAAAAGTTGAACGAGAATTTCCCTTGCCACCAAAAGAAAAGGATGTTATATTGCAAAACATGCAGCCAGTATTCAGTAAAGATCTGAGACAAAGAGGATCTCGCATTCTATGGAGGGCTGAGATCTATGAAGCAACGCAGCCAACGCAATAAATACTAAAACACAAAAGTTTAAAATACTGTAAAGCATAAAGAAAAAAGGTTAAAATGACTAAAGCGACCAAACCTTTTACGAATATTAAAAGCCAACGAGTGTGGGCAATTACTATCCTTATGTTGAGTGTCTTCTTGATCTTCTACACCCCTCCTGTTACATTATTTTCTCTATGAAGTTTCCCTTTCACGAATAACATTCTTGGAATAATTGCATTTCTCGTAGCTGGTTTTTATTTCATTAATTCTTTTGATTGGGAGTAAGATGAATACTGAACTGCGACAGAAGAATATCTATGATCTCGAATATCAAACTGCTTTGAATTATTTCAATATCTTTCTTATTATGGTCGCTGGAGTATAGATTGCCATATTCTTCCAAACAGCTTATCCACTTTCAACGAAATTGCTAATTACTGCACTTTTAATTAAAACTA
>CAYJRI010000048.1:0-4850 GCA_964372435.1 Candidatus Woesearchaeota archaeon
TTCATTTTTATTGAGCCTCCAAAATGATTCTTTCTATAGTCCCTTTAGGATACCACAAAGCATACCATCGAGCCATCTCTCCATAAATTTCCTCATCTGAATATTTATCTCCATAATTCTTGATAAACCATTTTGCCATGCCTTGAGCAGCAGCTGCATGAGCGCAACCACATCTTGTTATAATTGTTGGATTTTGAGGACTTCCACAACAATAATCACAACTGAATGAATTTGCAATTCTGTTCCATCTTTCTTGCTCCTGAGAGCTAAGTTCTAATGAACGATAGGTTGCCCAATTCTTTTGTGAAGTGATAGGGTCATCAAAAGATACTTGTGCTTCTTGTCCATACCATGGAGTTCCTGTGGGAACAATATTATTCAATAAATCCTGAACAGCATCACCTGTAGAAGGTTGAGTAGCAAGTTCACTGATCGTAGGAAGAGGTTTCACCTTAGTTTTATATCCTGCAATCACAGCCTGCTCTTGAGCTGCAAGTGGCGTTGGCTTCAAAGTTATTTTAGAACCATATTCAAACTTTCCTAAATTTACCGTACCTCCCCCTAGCGCATATGTTGCATATGCCCTTGGAATGAACAATTGATTGACAAAAAGCAAGATTACTAAAGCGACAACAATTCCAAGAAGAAAATTATTTCTAAATAAGAGAGGCTCATGATGCTCTTGGTGTGCTGGCTCTTGAGTGAGCGAAGATGCATTCTCAGCATCGCCACCAAGTTTCTCCTCAGCTTTTCCATAGCCTTCTTTCTCAATATGTTTTTTATGTTTCTCTTCCATATTAATAAATCAAAACATGCACTAAGTATATATGTTTTTCGGTGTGAACGCAACAGCCTAAAAAGGCTATAAGCTCTGAAAACAACAAGAAGAACGTTCATAAGACAAAAGTGATAGCAAAAAAAGAAGAAAAATGAAAACCACAATGCTTAAATATAAGTAATTAATAATCAGATTATGATACAAGTAATGAAAGGAGGTTATTATGGATAAGACTGTGGTAATTGTTATTGCAATTTTGATATTTGCATTAGCAATATTTTTCTTTTCTCAGTCATCCGCAAGCACCACAGGGCAAGCAGCATCAACAAATGCTCCGCAGATTGCAGGCCAGTTTGGCGGCGGCGGATGCGGACGTTGACCTAAACCAAGAAGCATAAGATGGCATTTACCTGTAGTCACTGCCAAAAAGGTTTTGAAACAGAAGACAGCTTGCATCAGCATGTTCAAGCAAAACATGTAACATCATCCCCAGTATCTCAAAAGAAGGTAAAATTCAAGCATTACTTCATCTACCTTGCAATTGCAGCATCAATCCTTCTCTTGGCATATAGCGTCTATAGTTACATGCAAAAACCAGGGAATTTCGACGATTTTGCAAAATGCCTTACTGAAAAAGGTGCTGTTGTCTATGGAAATGACGCTTGTCAGTACACCAATAAGCAACTCAATTATTTTGGCAATTCAAAGAAATATCTCAATTATATAAAATGCTCAGAGAATAGAGCATTGTGCGACCAAAAAGGCGTCCGCACAACTCCAACCTGGGAGATCAATGGCCAGACCTATTCACAGGTCCAGACCTTTGAAACTCTTGCTGCAGCCACAGGTTGCAAAATTAATTAGAAAGCATTTTCTTGAACCCTTGTAGCATTTGCAGGATGCAAGATATAATCACTTCATCTCTCCATCTTTCATTTTCATCTCAATACCAGAAACCCTCTCACCTACTCTTTCTGATGAGACTCTTATTTCTGGCATTTCTTCAGGATCATTTTCTCTTTTTTGAGGATAGGTACGGGGTAAAACTCTGGATAAACCCATTTCCTCAGTATATTGACGCACAAATATTTTTTCCTTGAGCAGCTCTTCTCTCTCAAATTCACCATCTCTCCTCACAAAAGTAATTTCATATAGGGAATCATACTCTCTCCAAGTTCTTACTGTAGTACTCCCTCTCAATTCAGTTCGTACCAGTTCTCGTTCAAACCTTCTCTCTTGAAAACTTCCTGGTCGTATTGGGGAGACCTCTTCTTTCTCCAACAACTCTCTGAGATACTTCAAAAATATTTTTCTTACCATAAAAAGATGATTATTTTCTTCTATAAAACTTTTACAAACTTTCCTTAAAATGCACCGCAAGCGTCTTCCCCTTTGGCAGTCTCTTAACAAGGCCTCTTTCTTGAAGTTCTTGCAGCACATAACTCAGCTTTGCCTTTGACATATCAGTCCTTATTCTTAGAGTATTCTGTGTAATTCCATCCTGGTCCCTCACAGCTGTCAACACCTTCTGCTCATACGGATCAAGTGCCTTCAAAAGAATAGAAAACTTCTCTTCCTGGACTCTTCTCTGCTTCTCCTCTTCCAATCTCCTCAAGAGGGAATCGTCAGATTTATTTAAAAAGAGAAGATAAAATCCCAGCGAAACAAGGAAACTAATCACCCCGACAATCACATGGCTTAGTGAAAGAGAATTTTGAATAGGAATACATTCATTATTCTGGAAACACCCGTACATCTCGCTCTTGTTGTAGAGTTGGCTGACAGTATACCAAATCACTCCTCCAAGGACAAGGCTTGCGACAATAAGGATGATCCCAACCCTTTTGCTATTCATACTTCTTAGAGGAAATCAGAGGTTAAAAATCTTTCCTTTCAGGGAGCGTGTCTAACAATTAAGGGTAGAACGCTCTCACAAAAAAATATATAAATGGGACTGCCTGTAATAATAGGGTGAATGTTTTTCACCATAGAAAAACATAAGTACCCTCCTCCTTCTTTTTCCTCATGCTCCTTGAATTTTTTGTTGCATTGCTCCTTGGAGTTCTTGCAGGAACTATCACAGGCCTTACTCCAGGAATTCACATCAATCTTGTTGCTGCATCTCTCCTCGCTTTCTCAGCTTTTTTCCTTTCACTCACCTCCCCCCTTATTCTCGCTACATTTATCGTCGCTATGTCTATCACGCATACCTTTGTTGACTTCATTCCCAGTATCTTTCTTGGAGCCCCTGATGAGGACACTGCTCTTTCTATTCTTCCAGGGCATTCCCTCCTTCAAGAAGGAGAAGGGTATCATGCACTCATCTATACACTCTATGGGAGTCTCTTGTCTTTAATTATCATCCTCATCTTCACACCTCTTTTCATTTTCTTCCTCCCCCAGATCTATGAATTTTTCTCTCCTGTTATTTTCTTTCTCCTTCTTCTTACCTCTCTGTTTCTTATCTTCACAGAGAAAAACGGCATTTCGAAAGCAATCATTGTTTTCCTTCTCTCAGGATTTTTTGGTATTGCCTCCTTGAACAACAATATTCAAGATCCTCTTCTTCCCATGCTCACAGGGCTCTTCGGAGGGTCCTCTCTCTTTCTTTCTATGAAGAAGAAAATAAAACTCCCTCAACAAGAAACTGCAAAATTAAAAGAGATAACCATGGAAAGGAAAGAGCTAGGAAGATCATTTCTTGCCTCTTTTATTGCGGCACCCCTCTGCTCGTTCTTGCCTGCTTTAGGTTCAGGACAGGCTGCGGTTATCGGCTCCTCCCTTGTAGAAGACATGAACAGAAAAGAATTCCTCTTTCTTCTCGGAGCTATTAATACCGTTGTCATGGCTCTTTCCTTTGTAACACTCTACTCCATCGAGAAATCGCGGACAGGCAGTGCTGTTGCTATAAGCAAATTACTCAACTTAACACCATCTCATCTCCTCACCATTATGCTGGCAATCATCCTCTCAGCTTTCCTCTCATTCTTTCTCACTATTCTTATCGGAAAATTCTTTGCTCGAAATATTTCTAGAATAAACTACCCTCTTCTCTCTTCGATAGTCTTCATCACTCTCCTTACCATTGTCTTCAGTTTCTCGGGATTTCTCGGCCTCCTTGTTTTTGCAACAGGAACTTTTACAGGCCTCGTCGCTATCCAGTTTGGTGTCAAGAGAATTTTCCTCATGGGATGTTTAGTGATTCCTACATTATTGGTCTATTGGCCGTTTTAATTCAGATAACTATTTATACCTCAAGAAAGTTTGTGCATCATGGCAAAAATTCTCTACATCTTCCCCCATCCAGATGACGAGTCCTTTGGTCCAGCACCTGTCATTGCAAAGCAAAAAAGGCAAGGCCATGAAGTTTTTCTCCTGACGTTTACAAAAGGTGGAGCTACCAAACAGAGGTTCAAATACAACTACTCCATAGAGCAAATGGGGGAAGTCCGCTTCAAGGAGATGCAAGAGGTTGAAAAAGTCCTCCAACTTGATGGGATGACAGTCCTTGACTTTCCAGATAGTGGATTGAAAGAAATTGATCCGAGAGAATTAGAAGAGGTTACTAAAGATCATATTGAAAAAATCAAGCCCTCTCTTCTTATCACCTACCCTGTTCATGGCATTAGTGGATTCCACGATCACATTGTCTGTCATGCCATTGTAAAAAGAGTTTTTCTTGAGCTTAAGCTTCAGGGCTATCTTAAACGCCTCGCTTTCCTCACCCTGAGTGAGCAGCAAGCAAAAGAAGCGAAAAATCCAAATCCAGCAATGAATATCAATTTCTCAAAGCCAGAAGAAATTGATTGCATTGTAGAAGTTGAAGAGCAAGATCTTGAAAAATTCAGACAAGCCCTAGATTGCTATAAAACCTATCAAGATGTTATCCAGAGAACAGATATTAAAAATTTCTTAAAAAAAGAAGTTTATTTCGAGATCTTCCAAGAAAAGCATGAACCTCCTTTAAATGACCTCTGTGATGTTCATTAACTATTATACAGCTCATATAAATACTCTTTAAATAAAGAACCTAACTCTAGTAAGCTACCAACTTTTCTCTCCGGAAATCCGT
>CAYJRI010000048.1:4950-6762 GCA_964372435.1 Candidatus Woesearchaeota archaeon
TTAAATAAAGAACCTAACTCTAGTAAGCTACCAACTTTTCTCTCCGGAAATCCGTAAGGCTTAGCTCTATGTTCAATCCGCATTTTCAATAATTGTTCATTTCCTTCTTTTTTTGGTTTTGACCATTTCCACTTATTACCAATTTTGTTCCAATCTATAACTACTAAAGGAACTCCTTGAAGCATAGCCTTGATTGCATTATCAACTGTTCCACTGTTTTCTCCGGATTCAACAACTACAACTACATCTGACATTGCTGAAACAATTCGATTTCTTTGCATACACCTATCTAAATATGTATCCTTGTATTCTGTTTGCTCTGAAACTAAGCCACCATATCTTAATATCCCTTCTTCTAAAAATTTTCTTCTTGGCTCATAAGGATGCAATCCATACTCAACAGGATTTGCAACTACTGCTATTGTTCTGCCTTCCAAATCCAATGCTCCAAAATGTGCTTTCTCATCAATACCATAAACACCACCAGCAACAACTAAAGATTCTTTTCCTGTTTCTCTTCCATACTCAATAGCAGAATGAGCCAATAAAATAGCTAGTTTATCTCCATCACTTGTTGTTGAAGTCGTTCCTATAATCCCCACAACCATATCAGAATTCAAAATATTCCTATCTTGTTCAAAAGAACCAAAATAAATTTCTTCTGGAGGTAAAATATCTTCTTTGGTGTAAGGGGATTTATCATCTGGCTTCGTTTTGTCTACTCTAGGAACTTCTGGAAATAGATTTTTTTCTAAATAAGAAACTATTCTCATAAATCTCCATATTTGTTCTCGCCTGACTTTCTCAATTTTCAAACCTTTTAAAACATCCATTTTTCACTCCTATTGAAAGTAATTTTGCTATCTTTATATTCTTTTCTATATTTACTATTTTGAAGTAGTTTTTCTCATCTTATAAAACCGTTGTGCCCATATTTTCCGATTTTCTTCATTAAATGGCATCGGATCTTCTCTTAAAAGGATTGTTGTCCCATCTGGTTTCTGATAAACATCGCATCTTACAAATTTTTCAGGAGGAAACACTGTTTTTCTTGATCCAACATCTACAAATTCTCCTAATATAACATCAACCTTTTTAGCAACTCTTTCAACTAAATCCTGTATGCACACTTTCTCGAGTTTTTTGGAGTTATCCAATTCCAACTCTAACTGATTCGCAACAGGAACTAATAGCCATCTTATATAACTCATTGCTATTTCTGTATCTGAACGCCACTCTCTTCCAATTCTTGAACTATCAATTTCATAAAGTTTCCACCAGCCCGAATCCAGCTCTTCAATGTTTGGTAAAATATAAAGTGCCCAATTACCATCGTTGTTCCTTCTTTCAAACTCAAGGCAACGCATCCTTAAGCTTTCTCGTGGCTCATCTTCCCATTCAAGTTGATAGATTAATGTGGTTCTATTCAAAATTGATATAGGTTTATTTTGTTCTGCCATGTAATTTAATAGGCAATACATAAATATAAAATTTATTATTAAAATTTTGTCAAAAATAGTAAAATATTTAAATATATTATAATAGATAACAATATTATGATAAACAAATTGGATTTAATCGATAGAAGATTGCTCTTTGAATTAGACAACAATTCAAGAGCGCCCTTATCCAAACTTTCTAAAAAATTGCGAGTTCACAGAAATGTTGTAAATTTCAGAATAAACCGGTTAATGAAAAGTGGTATAATCAGAAATTTTGTTACGTTAATTAGACCCACAGCATTAGGTTTTATACCATATAAATTTTATATTAGACTACAAAATTTAACAAAGGAGAATGAAGATTTTATTG
>CAYJRI010000049.1:0-6702 GCA_964372435.1 Candidatus Woesearchaeota archaeon
CACACACTTTAGTGTGTGGTAGTATCTTGGGTTTTCAATTCTGAGCACTTCAAAAGCTTTGCTTTTGAGAGCTATCAAAATTCTGTGAATTTTGAAGTCCCAAAAACACATGCCTGTCACAAACCCAACCCTTTAGGGTTGGGTGGCATGTGTTTTTCTGATAGCCAATATCTAACTCATGCTCAGCTCTCTGAACCCATTCCTCATATCGAGGATATCCAAGGTCTTGAAAAGCTAAAAAATCAATAAGCTCTTTCAAATCAGCTCGTTCCTGAATATCTCGAAAGTGAAAATGAAAAGGCATTTTATCGAGAAAAAGAAACAGCTATATAAACATGATGATGCCCTAACGTTTTCCCAACCCCTTCAAAGTCCCACTCACCCTCTTTACTATCACCTGTTTTTTTGAGAGAGTCAAAGCAGCCCTGACACGGTCAATCTCTTCTCGGTTGATTGCAAGAACAAATTTTCCATCAACTTTAATCCACTGGGGAGATGCCTTCGCATATCCCAAAGTACCAAGAAACTCAAGGATCGCCTTCTCCACCTCCTCCCCCACAATATTCCCTTCCAAGAGAAGATATCTTTTGTTCTCTCTCAAGCTTGGCCGCAACTTTTTTTCCATGCTCTTTCTCTGAAACAGAAGCATTTAAGTCTTTTCATTTATCCCTCAATTACCTTAATTTCCTACCTTTTCTCCTCCCAAGAAATAATGCGATAACAGCAAGAAGAATAACAAGAGAGATAAGTACAAGAATGCTCCAAATTCGACCTCCTTGTTCATTTCCCTTATCCTCTCCTTCAGGTTCAAATGCGCGTATTGTCCTGTTTCCCTCAGGCTCTCTTGGTTGTTGCGAGGAAGGAGGTTCTTGTAGAGGCGTTTCATTGTTTGGAATCAGTTCATGAATCACCTGAACACTAACATTAGCCTTGCCTTGGACAACCATATTCAACCTTACATAAAGATCAAGATAATTATCTTCAGTGAGCTCTAATTTCTTGACCTCTCCAAGGGCAAGAGCAAATCGTTGCGGCAAGGAATATACAACAAAAGAAGCTGAAGAAGAAGTTACATTGGTGATATTGATGTAATGCGTGACATTCTTTCCTTTTTCAATTAAAAAAAACTTAATTCGATCATCCTTCGCTAATTGCTTGCTCGTTCCACCTCTTAGTTCATTCTCCGTAAGAACATGAGTCGTCCCTCCAACAGGAGATCCTCCACCACCCCCCCCTCCTGAAACTCCAACAGAAGGAGCATTAAGAGTAAAGCTCCTCGAAGACGCATTTCCTATATTGCCGAGATCATCAGTACAGTTAATATTCCATGTATGAGATCCTGCTGAAGCCGTATAACTGAAATTATTCTCAGAAGAGGTATTTACAGACGTATTTGTTGACACATTCGCATCATCAACCAGGAGGCTGCAAGAAGAGATATTCCGAGAGTGAGTCACATTATACTTGAAATCAAGGCTCCCCACATTTGCAGAATATCCGCCAGCTGGCGATATCAATACTACCACAGGAAGCGTCCGATTGATAGTAAATTGTCGCAAACTTGTTGCGTTAAAATTTCCCGCAGTATCGTTGCAAGAAAAGCTCACATTATGAATCCCGACTGAAATATTGGTTACAGTAGCATTAAAGTACGTATCATTGTACCTCGTCATACTCACATTGCTTCCATGATCCAAAGAATAGCCACACCAACTTATATTTTCGTTCAAGCTTACATTAAACAATCCATCCTTATAGGTTATATTCTCAGGAGAAACAACAGTAATCAAAGGCACAGTAGCATCATACGTCACTGTAAAATTCTGAGATACTCCAGTATAACTTCGATTATCACTCGCCCGGCATCCCCAGAAATACTCTTTCTCTTGGCTAAAAGTATAATTAAAGGTCGTTTGATTACCTCCCCCAGAAATATTTTTTGTCTCATTGTATAAGAGCACAGTTCCATTATAGAGAAGGAAAGTGATGTTCGCAAGCACGGCAGAGCTAGAGTCAGTGGATGCATTGCAAGTAAAATTAACACCTCCCTTGATACGCGTTCCGTTCAAAGGAGAAACAAGGGCAAGTGTCGGATTTTGCAACGACAAAAGAGCTGTGTAAATGTCAATGCGGGAGAAATTCAATCCATTTGAATCGTTAATGAGTTTCCCTGTTTTTTTAAGCTCATTTTCAATCTCAAGAGGAGGCAAAATTTTATTTGATTCCAGCCTCTTGAACTGCCTGAGCAGAGTAAAGGCAGCAGCCACATGCGGCGTTGACATGCTTGTTCCAGATTTGATACACGACCCGCCGGTAACACAAGTAGAGGAGATGCTTGATCCTGGAGCAATGAGATCTGTGATATTATTGCTATGGGGACTGGAATGTGCTGTATTATCTTTATTCGATCTTGTGACCGCAGTCACATTTCGTATACATGCCGGGGCTGCGATTGCTGTTTTATTCCCTGGGCTTCCATCACTGGGTTGGCCAGTAGCTGCAATCACAGAAATATTCCTCTGCATTGCATCATTCACCGACTTCGTAATATTAGGAGTTCCAGAATAATCTCCATCGCAATAACTCGTATAGAGCGAATCAGTCCCCAAAGACATCGAGATAACACTAATATTATAAAGAGAAGCGTTGGAAACACAGAAATCAATCCCAGCCTTCAAGTCAGCTTCAGTTCCTACTCCAGCAGAGTCCAGCACCTTAACCGCAAGAATTCTTGCATCTGGCGCAACCCCTTTTATGGTTCCATTTGCCCCAACAATACCTGCAACATGCGTCCCATGACCATGATCATCAGTAACAGAACAATTTGAAATGCAATTCTGGCCTCGGCAGTCAATCGTACAGGGAGTAGCGTTCTTCCCTTGCAAGTCAGGATGGCTGAAATTTACTCCTGTATCAATAATACAGACCACTTCTCCAGAACCTGTAATATTGATCCCATTCCTCTGCACGCTCCATGTTTGCGTGGCATTCACAATTCCAACACTATCTTGCAAAAACGCTCTCACTATCCTTAATTCACGAACCTCTTTAACTCCAAATTCTTTCTTTAGAAAATCAAGTTGATCTCTTTCTATTTCAATACTAAAAGCATTCTCCTCTAAGAAGACATGATCAAGTGTGCCAAACTTCTGCACAATCTGTTTCATTCGCTCTTTCCTCCCATCAACTGCATAACCCTCAAAATTACCCCCACCAAGCTCTCGTAATTGGACAACAACCTTGACCTTGCTTTGAGAAGGAGCTGAATATACATTTCCAATAAAAAGAATAATAAGGAAAGCAAAGATCATAACAAAACCTCCCAAAAGAAACCCTTTTCCAATCTTATTCATCCCTTTTCCAGAGCGCGCTATTTAAAATACTTTCCTCTTCTTAAGCCCAATGATCCTCATCCATTCCCATCGCCCTTTCAGCAGCCTCCGATAGAGCAGCATCAAGATCTCTTCCAGCGATTCTACTCTTTCTTGTAAAAATATCATCTAATTTTCTGTAGAAATCTTCAACTTCCTGGCCAGCGCATTCTCCAAGAGGTTTATCATGAAATGTCCCAAAATACCATTCTCTTCTTATCCTCCCACTATCGCTTCTTTCCATTTCAATAACAGCTAAATTTACATCAGCTTCATCAATGCTACTCAAATAAACTGTCCCATACCTCCCATTCTTATCATATCCTAAACTTGGTTCCCATCAATTAAATCATGCAAGAAAAATAGTATGTTCATCTACCCATTTTGCAAAGGTCATGTAAAAGGATGAATTGAAGAACAATTAAACTTTTCGGTTTTGATACTTAAACCACTCCTCTCCTCCAACCCGCAAGGTATAAAAAGCTCTTTCCTCTTCCCAAGGAATGAAAATTCATGCAGTAGGCGGTTATAACGAGGTGGGAAAAAATATGACTGCCATCCAGCTTGGTGAAGATGAAAAAACCGATGTACTTCTTTGCGATGCAGGACTCTACCTGCCCCCTATTGTTGAGCTTGAAGAGAGGGAAAATAACCAGAGTATCTATAACGAAAAAGCCCTCAGGAAATTAGGAGCAATTCCTGACGACCTCTATCTTGATCGAATCCATTTGCGTAATAAGGTGAGAGCCCTCCTCATAAGCCACGCTCATCTGGATCATGTAGGAGCTGTTCCTTACCTCGCTCAACGCTATGAAGCTGATATTGTGGGAACTCAATTTACCATAGAGGTACTGAAAACATTAATGAGAGACCAGAACACTCATATGAACAATAAAATAATCTCTCTTCATCCCAATTCTTCCTATCTCGTCAAGGGAAACAAAGAGTACAAAGTAGAATTCATTAATATCACCCACTCTACCCTTCAAACTGCCCTCATCGTTATCCACACTGATGAAGGCATTGTCATCTACGCAAATGATTTCAAGCTTGATAATACCCCCATTGTAGGGCAAAAACCCAATTATGAAAGACTCAAGCAACTTGCAAAACAAGGAGTCAAGGCGCTGATTGTTGAATCACTCTATGCTGCAGATGAAAGAAAGACGCCAAGTGAGCGGATTGCCAGAGATCTTCTTGAAGACGTCCTTCTTACAACAGACAATGAAAATGCCTGCATCATTGTAACCACATTCTCATCTCATATTGCCCGCCTTAAAAGCATTGTTGACTTTGGGAAAAAACTCAATAGAAAAATCGTCTTTCTAGGAAGAAGCCTGCACAAATATGTACTTGCTGCTTCAAGAATCAAGATGTGTCCTTTCTTTCATGATATGAGAATGTTTACCTATAGAAATCAACTCAATGCTATTTTTAAGAAAATCAATAAAAACAGGAAAGAATATATGATTGTGTGCACAGGCCATCAAGGCGAACCAGGCTCCATGCTCGAAAGAATGTCTCGAGGAGAGACAGCCTTCCAATTCTCCCCTAAAGATCATGTAATCTTCTCATCAAAAACCATCCCAGCCGAAGTGAACGTGGCGAACAAAGCAATGGTAGAGAAGCGACTCAGGAACAAAGGAGTAAGAATCTTTGATGCAGTCCATGTCTCCGGCCACGCATCTCGAGAGGATTTAAGAGATTTCATTAATATGCTCCAGCCAAAGCACATTATCCCAGCCCACGGAGATATCACGAAAACCTCATCCTTAGCAGACCTTGCATCAGAATTAGGCTACCGCCTTGGAAAGGATTGCCATATCTTACAGAATCATCAGTATGTGGCGATCTAACAAGATATGCTGAAAAGTCTTTTCATATATCTCATGCATAACTAACAGTTAAATATATAATCTCACTTCTTGTTTTCTAAAAAAAGAAAAAAATGTACAAAGTAGAGATTGTAGCGGGTCTTAAGAGTACCATGGATCGAGGCTATACCCTAGAGCAAGCCATTCAGACCTTTATTAATGCAGGCTATCCCAAAGAAGATGTTCTAGATTCTGCAGAACGCCTCAGGAAAGAACCCGTGCTTATCATGCAGGTCACTCCCCCTCTTGAGGTCAAGGAAAAGAAACCAACAAAAGGACTAGTAGAGGAAAAACCAAGCCTCTTCCATAGACTTCATCTTCCCCACATTCATTTCCATCTTCCTCAGCGAAAGGAGAAACTGGAGCAAATAAAAATCCCTGTCTCACCAAAAGCAGAGTCAGAAGAAAAGAAGAGTGAAGTAAAGAGAATGGCCTTCCTAGAAGAAGCATCACCCATCCAGAAAATTCATCCAGAGGAGAGATTTCGCATCAAAGAACTTGAGCTTAAGCTGAGAACCAAAAAATACGAGCCTGAGAAAAAACCTGGAGCAAGGGTTGAAACAACAGCTATTCTCGAACTCCCGAAGGTTGCTCCCAGAAAAGTAAAACTAGAAAAAAGGCCCATTGCACTTGAGAAGGTAAAGGTTCCTAAGATCGTGCAAAAGCACGAGGTAAGAATTCAGCCCGAAAGAACTGCAATCCTTGAACTCCCAAAAAGCAGGCCAAGGAAATCAGACAACGCCATTTTTATTATTCTTATTATCCTGCTCATGATGCTTCTCGGTGCTCTTATTTTTTCTTTCCTCTATCAAGAAATACTCCTTGAAATCATTCAAAAAATTCTAGAGTCTTAAACACATTTCAAAAATGTATTCTCCAGCAGAAGATTCCCATTTCTTAGCAGAAGAAGTTAAAAAGCATCTCTCAACTATTCCTTTAAAAGAGAAGCAGAAAGTAAAGATTCTCGACATGGGATCAGGTTCAGGAATCCAAGCAGAAACATGTATCAAAGCAGGAATCCAAAAAAAGAACATTATCACAGCAGACATTGATGAAAAATCTCTTGATCATCTCAAGAGTAAAGGCTTCAAGGCAATCCATTCAAACCTCTTCTCAAAAATAAAGCAGAAATTTGATCTCATCATCTTCAACCCACCCTATCTTCCAGAACATCCAAAAGAAAAAGGAAAAGACACCTCGGGAGGAAAAAAAGGATACGAAACCATCCTTCGTTTTCTCAAAGAGGCAAAAAACCACCTCAAAAAGCAAGGAAAAATCCTCTTGCTCTTTAGCAGTCTCAGCAAACCAAGAATAATAAAGCAATATGCAAAAAAGGAATACACTATCATAGAAATAAGGAAGAAACTATTCTTCGAAGAGCTGTACATCTTTGAGTTGCAACTTCGGCTCTGTTGAAAAAGTCCTTAGGGTAAAACTTAATCTACCCTAAGAACGTG
>CAYJRI010000050.1:0-6683 GCA_964372435.1 Candidatus Woesearchaeota archaeon
TTTTCAGAGGAAAACATACTATTTAAGCTTAACTCACGATAACTTTACAATATCATCCCTTTCCCCGTATTAATAACCAAGTGCTTCTTTCTCGGATCAATTCTTCCTTCATCCAATCTCTGCAAAAATAAACCAAGGCTCGCAGCACCAGAATAGGATGTTTCAATTTCATGTTGAGTAAGAGTTCGATAGGCTTCTTTGATATGCTCCTCACGAACTTTGTAAATGCCTGTATTCTTTCCTGTCCATGCAAGATTTACTAATGCAGAAATATCGTGATCATCAAAAAGAGTAAAAGGATTGTACCTGGTTGCAAGATGATCTGCGCAACTGTCTTGCCTTTTCGGTTGTGCTCCAAGAATATCGAGAGAAATGACTTGCTGTACCGGAACATTGAGCCGAGGATCCCTGCTCCCAGAATCGTTTCTCATG
The DNA here is from genome assembly GCA_964372435.1 of Candidatus Woesearchaeota archaeon. GTDB lineage: Archaea > Nanobdellota > Nanobdellia > Pacearchaeales > GW2011-AR1 > CAYJRI01. Next base: position 433 of record CAYJRI010000050.1, read on the forward strand.
GTTCTTTCCTGCCAGGCAAGATAATTCTCCATTAATCTTCCAGAACCATAAGGAACATAAATCTCGTCAGGATGTTCACCGAAAGATTCATGAACATGCCAGTCATAAAAGACCAGCTCTGGCTGCAAAATCCTAACAGAAGTCAAATCTATCCCTTGTTCATTGTTCGTTAATTGCTTTATTTCCCGAGCAGTCAAAGACTTTTTCTCAGTATCAATCATATAAACATCAGCATATAATGATTGCAATTTCGCAATTCTTTCTCGAGGAGTAGAAGATGAAATAAGAATCTTAGGAGGTGGCAATCGATATTTCGCAAAGAAATAGGCTAAGGAGGCTCCAGCATTGCCGGCGCTGAGCAACGTCAGCCTTGGCACCTCTCTAGGAAGATCGCCACTTATTTCTCCTCGCTTCAACCAAAGGCCTCTTGCATAATCCCGATAAACAGCAGACATTTCCCAAGCCATTCGATCCTTAAAAGTTCTTGTAGGATTGCTCTGAATGTCAGCTTCATTCTTAATATGAATAAGATGAGAGCCTACCTCTAAAGGAATCACAGGGCTTGCCCTCCATTCAGGGAAATGAGGATTGTCCTCGCTAAAAACAGGGATGCCATCAGCCCATTGCTCAACTAAATCCCAATCAAGCGTTTCATGATAAGGAATTTCCTTAACAACTTTCCTCTCCAGCATTTTAATACACCACCGCAATCGTGACATATTTTATATCCTTAAATCGAATCTTTCCGTCGCCCACATCATTATTATCTCCTTTCGTAATAAAATACTTCCCCCACTCATCCTCTCCCATTTCAATAACCCGATGAACAATCAATAATCCTTCACGTTCAAAAGTAATAATATCTCCCACACGGATTTCCTCCTCAGATGCTGGGACAATCCTAATACCGTTTGCACCCTTATCGAATAAAGGCCTCATACTACCAGTATCAGCATACCTGCTGAGCGAGGCATCATCAATATCAATCACAATTCTATCTCTGTAAACATGAATCTTATCTTCGGAAATCCAATCATGCGGCGCCACTCCTTCTAAAGAAGAGACCGAAAAAGGGCTTTCTAGTCCATAAACCTGGAAATAAACGAGAAAAATTCCAAAAATACTGCCTAGTAAAAAAAGCATGCCTCCTTGGAGAATACGTAAAATATCCATCTTCTTAAAATATATTACTATAGAATAGTAACTTATAGGAGATATATAAATCTTTCTATAAGTTAATTATAAAGTAGTAACAATAGAAAGATTTAAATAGTCATTTTACCATTAAAAAGGAGTTAATTTTAAGGAAAATGATTATCAAACAAGAACTTGTCAAGAGAATCAAGGAGAATTTTAATCTTAATATTTATGAGACTAAAGTCTGGCTCTCGCTTGTGAGCAAAGGGCTAGCTTCTGCAGGAGAAATTGCTGAGATTTCTGGAATTCCAAGAAGCAGAACGTACGATGTCCTTGAGAGTCTTGAGAAGCAAGGTTTCGCCATTGCAAGAGTTGGAAAGCCTGTGAAATATCTCGCAGTCAAACCAGAACTCGTTATTGAGAAGATGAAAAACAACCTCATTGAAGAAACAAGAGAGAAAATTGACATACTCGCAAATATTAAAGGAACCAAGGAATATCAGTTTTTAGAAGAGATCCACAAAACCGGAATCACTCCAATCAACAAAAAAGAAATGATTTCTGCTATTAAAGGAAGAAATAATATCTATGCCCATGCAGCTGACATGATCCAGCAGGCAGAGAAAGAAGTTGTCATTGCTCTTTCTCCAATTGAAGTACGAGCAAAATCAAGGGCATTCTCAAACATCTTCGAGAAGCTAAGAAAAGCAAACCTCAAGACAAAAATAGCACTGCATGCTCCTGAAGATGAAGTAAAAAGAATAAATGCACAATTTAAAATCAACGCAGAAAAAACAGACCTTAAATCAAGGTTCTTCATTATTGACAGAAAACAAGTGCTTCTTTTCATCACTGAGGCAAAGGAAGAAGGAGAGGAGATAGGCATCTGGATAGATTCTGAATTCTTTGGAAATGCCTTAGCTTCCCTTTTCGAATCAGCACTAAAGAGGTAAGATGGTGTGCTTTATTGACCTTAAAGGACCAAGTCTCTCACAACTTGACCTTCTTGTTCTCAATTTTGCAATTAAATCAGGTCATCAAATTGAAGGTCATGAACAATTGACGAGATTTGTCCAGGAAGGAGGATATCTGTATCATCCAGAACTAGTACGCTCACTAAGAATATGCCCAAAAGACTCTTCAAGATCCTATTCCATAAAAGATCTCATCAATACAGACCCTATGATCAAGGGCATGAAAGCTGCCTTCGCAGAATTACCAGAAAATCCAGTTCCTAATCCTTTTGAAGGAGGAGATAACATCATCCTTGATGCATGCAATCTGCAATATGAATTTGGCTATACACTAGGGCAGTGCTATAAGGAAGATTTTAAGAAACAAAAGGAAAAACTCTACATGCGAGAGTTAGCCCGGCATTTCAAAGAAGGAGATAAAAGCGACCAGTGGAATTAGTAACTCAAATACTTCGAATTCTGATAATCCCCATATCCTTCATCGCCAATTTCTGCTTCTTCTTAAACAGAATAAAAAAAGCTTCAGGAGCAATGCCCTTCTCCCTCGCATAAGCAACGCCATTCTTAAAAAAAATAGCAAAATGCCTTTTCTTGAATTTCTTCAGATTTTCAAGTGAAGTAACAGGAGGCCCTTTCATTAAGATCTCCTTTTTCCTTCTTACAATAAGATAGAGCCTCGCCTTCCTCTCCCCATCATAAGAAAATTCCTGCCTCAAGAGATCAAAATATTTTTCATACTTCTCAGTAAGAAAGTGAGAAAACTTCAACAACTTTGTCCCAGCAATATCTCCCTCCTGGCGATTCGTTACAATCTCAAAGGCGATAAAAGACGCCTTTTTTCTCTTTGCTTCCTTCTGCAGCTGTTGAGCATCAATCCTCTTAAGTTCAAAAAATTTCAAGCTCGGTCTTTTAAGGAACCTCTTGCAAGCTTCTTGAAACCTAAGAAAAGTCTCTGCAGAAAGTGCCGCAAGAGCATTCCTTTCTTTATGCACAGGATCAACAAAAACAAGAGGACTCTGAAGCTTTGCCTCATTCATTTCTTGGAGAATCGTCTGCTTACTTTTATAATAATGTTCAGGATCTAAAATTATTTTTTCCTTGCTTTGAGAAGCTGCTTTCAAAAAGCGCAAGAAGCTTCCATAATATGAAACAAGAAGTTCAAGAGCATATCCAGAAAAGCCTCTGATGTAGGATTCAGCACCATAACAATTTTGGCCAAAGCAGAATTGCTTCGCAAGCCGTATGTGATCTCCCAATCTTTTTCTCTGTTCAATCTTCTTCCTCATGTAAAAGACATGGAAAGCAGAAAGATCAGTGATATTCTCAGCTTCCTTCACATTCTTAATATACAATACAGGGATAATCTCAAAAATAATTTTTCTATGAAATATCCTGAAGTAATCACGGGATCCATGGAGCTTCTGAAATCTCCAGTGGTGTTTCTTCGAGGTCTTTTCCACCATCTTTTCCAAAATACCCGAAAGATCGCCTCCACGATTAAATCTCACAAAGATATCAACATCATACTCTTCTCTTTTTATCAATGTGCCCTTAGCCAGACTTCCCCCTACAAAAACATCAGCTTTGATCTTATGAAGCTGGATCTCTTCCGTCAAAGCCTCAATAACCTTCTGCAAAGAGTCATGAAGATGGCGCATCTCCTCATTGTTCGGGGTAACAAGGAGAATTTCTTTCTGAAGAACTTCTTTAAGTTTCATTTTCCAAGAATTCAACGCTTCCTACTCTCATAGAGCGTCGAAGCAATGTCAATAATATACTTCCCCTCCTCGAGCTTATAAATAAGAGGCCTCTTTTTCGTGAACAGATTGACCACATCAACTTCGAACTTTCCAGGACCGATGACGCGGATGGATTCTAAATCCAGAATTACAGGATAATCCTCTTCAACACCAATCATTTCCCGCACATCTTCCTCCACCTCTTCCTTGTCAAGACCCTCAAATTCAATCACTCTTTCCTTCAACTGCTCCAACTGCTCCTCTCTCACATAAAAGAAAAATCTGCTTCCGCAACTGCATCCTTCAAGAAGCTCTTTGCTTGCATCAGGATACATTTTATTGCAATGGACACATTGGTGGCTCACTTTAACCTCTAACAGAAACTGATAGATGATAATACTTATAAATCTATTTGAGAAGATTGTAATTTCCACCTTTTCTACGATTTTCAGACATGGGCAGCCACTGAAGATTTTCTGGGGCAAAAGCTTTTTTAACCTGTTCAGGGTTGCTTAAGTCAAAAAAACGTAAGGGCATTATATGGTCAATTTCAAAATCTGTGAGATTTTCAGGAAAAGGCTTTAGGTGCTCTATAATCTCTTTCCAATGAATCCCATATTTTTCTGAGCTCATAATCTTTCCAGTTTTTGAATATTTAGTCATTGCATGGTGTAAAGAACGTCTTAACCTATCTGCAATAGCAAACTGTGGATCTGTCTTTAATCTTAACTTTTCTTTCTCTCTTATTCTTGCTCTGACCTTCACTCTTTTACCATACTCCTTCCAATACAATCTTCTTCTTTCTCTATATTTAGTTACCGCAAGAATTCTATGGCGTTCTTTCCATTCAGGATGGTTTTTTCTATAGTCTCTAACTCTTATTCTCTGTTTCTCTTTTATTTCAGGTCTTCTATTATAACGCTTTCTTTGACATAGAACACTACAAAATCTCTTACTGTTTAGCTTTGTTATAAATTCTTTTTCACAGTATTCACAGATTTTAATAATCATTCTACTGCATACCAAAGGAGAGGATAACCAGATTATATAAAAGTTTGGAAGAGCCTGCTGAAAATCTCACAACGTATCACAACATAGAGAGCGAACATCGCTTGCAGCGAGGCGCAATGCTGAAGGCATTGCGGTACTCTGTTGAAGCCAGCATCAAAAAGATCGCTACTTAAAGTGGTAACATAGATTTATATAGAAAAACCCGGAGAAATTAAGATCTGTTTCGAAATGGTTGAAAGGAGGTTTACTATGAAAAAAGTTTTTCTTTTGATGCTCAGTTTTTTTGCGAGCCTAACATTGGTTTCAGCAGCTGTCGGTGACTTAGCTGGAAGAGTAAATTTCAGTGCGCCTTGCTCATCCGGTATCGGAGTTGGCATTGCTTATGATGGCATGAATTTATGGTATTCTTGCTATGCATCTGCAACAGACCTCTATAGAGCAGATCCAAACACAGGAATAGTAACAGCAAGCTATAGTATTGCAGGAAGTTTGGGAGCCTTAGCTTATGATGCCTCAAGAAATGCACTTTGGGCTGGCTGGGGAGATGGTTCTGGAAATGTGAGATTATTGCAGCTTAATGCCTCGAAAGATATTGTCAGTACAACAGCAGTTTTCACTGCAAGTGATGCTATCGTTGTTGGTCTTGACGATGGGCTTGCCTATGATGCTCAAGATGACACACTCTATTTTAGTGATGATGTTTCAACAACAATCCATCATTATACAGTGAATGGTACGCATCTCAACGATTTCCCATGGGCTGGCAGTGGTTGCTACAACAGTGGATTAGCTCTTGGAGGAGATCTCATGTATCAAGGATCAGATGGATGCAGCCAGGTATGGGTTGTAAATAAGAGTGATACGAGCACAGTTGTCTTCGATTTCTCAACCGTTGTGTCGGGCGATCCTAATTTCAGAGACGAGGATCTTGAGTGCGATACAAATACATTTGCCTCTTTAGGAAAGCATGTGATGTGGTCTGTGGAAGCGTATGAGCCGAGAAGGGCAAGTGCTTTTGAGATTCCCTTTGGAAGTTGTGGAATTGGAGGAGTTCAAGCAGCTTGCGGAGACGGAAAGGTAGATGCAAATGAGCAGTGCGATGATGGCAACAATCTCAACGGTGATGGCTGTTCTGCAACTTGCATGATTGAAGTTGCTCCTGTCTGTGGAAACAATATTTTAGAAGCAGGAGAACAATGCGACGATGGCAACACGAATAATGGCGATGGTTGTTCTTCAACATGCACTATAGAAATTATCTGTCCTGACAATGACCAAGACGGAGTGAATGACTGTGATGATAAATGTCTCAACAGCGCACCAGACAACATCCCATTGAATCCGAACCAATATGCGCAGAACATCAACTTTGGTCCTTTTGAAAGTGGTC